>DASQAX010000523.1:0-3555 GCA_035635535.1 Vicinamibacterales bacterium
GCGCTTCACGTAGGTCTGGGTCTCGGGGTACGGGATGTCGTCGATGAACTCGTCCTGCGGCATGCCCGGACGCTCGGAGAGCCACTGCGACACGCGGCTCTCGCCGGCGTTGTAGCTGGCGAGCGCGAAGTACGCGCCGCCAAAGCGCTCTACGAGATCCTTGAAGTAGGCCATCCCGAGCCGGATGTTCGTCTCGGGCGTGGTCAGCGACGCCGTCGAGAACGGCCGGATGCGCAGCCGCTGCGCGTACTGGCGTCCCGTCGCCGGCACGAGCTGCATCAGGCCGTAGGCGTTCGCGCCGGAGCGCACGTCCGCGGTGAAGGTGGACTCCTGGGCGATGAGCGCGGCCATCAGGTACGGATCGAGGCCGTTGGCCGTCGAGTACTTCTCGATGAGCGGCCAGTAATCGAGCGGGTAGATCACCTCGAGCACCGCGGGCGGCAGCCCTTCGCCGCCGGCGGCGAGGTACTGCGGATACGCGCGCTTCATGATGGTGATCGCGCCGCGCAGGTGATCGAACCGCTCCGGCGCCGTTTCGTGCTGCGCCTGCTCGTGCCGGATCCAGGCAATCGTCGCCTCGATGGCCGGCGTGTCGCCCCACGCGCGCTGCGCGTACTGCAGCTCCTTCAGCGCGGCGTCGTACATCTCGACGCCGACCAGCTCGCGGATGACGGTGGCGGTCGGGATTGGCGCCGGACCAGTGATCGGCGCGGTCGTGATGTTCTCCGCGTGGTCTACCGGAACGCCTGGACGGCGTTCCTTCACACCCGTCGCGTCGCGCGCGTCGAGGAGCTTCGACGCGAGCCGGCCGTAGTACGAGTTCTCGTAGTCGGCCACCTCGAGGCGGTAGCGTTCGTTGGCACGCGCCGTCTCCCCCGTTTGATCGTAGGCGCGACCCGACCAGTACAGCCACGCGGGACGGTTGTCCGAACGGGGGAACGCCGCGGCGCCGCTGTCGAAGGCCCGGGCTGCGTCGGCGAAGCGGCCGTTCTTGTACGCCCACCAGCCAATCTTCCACGCCGCGCGCTCCGCGTACCGGCCGCCTGGGAACCGGCGCCACAGCTCGCGGAACACCTCGTCGGCCGCCGCATCGTCGTCCAGGATGATGTAGTGCGAGGCGAGGTTGTTGAGCGTCTCGGCCGCCCAGGTGCTGTCGGGGAACTCGTCGACGAGCGCGCGCGCTTCCACGACGTACGTGTCGTTGTCGCCGAGCGCCCGCGTGGCGGTGAGGGAGAAGAAGCGCGCTTCGGCCTTGCGCGCCGCGCTCTTCAGGTACGGCCTCAGCGCATCGCGCGACGCGCGGAACCGATCGAGGTAGTAGTCGCACTCCGCGAGGCGGAGCGCGGTCAGTTCCTTGTCGTCTCCCGAGGCGAGGTTCGCGAGCGGCTCGAAGCCGGCGCGCGCCTGCGCCCAGCGCCGCGCGTTGAAGATGCGCTCCGCGCGAGCGAGCTCGAGCGTGAACCGTTCGGCGAGCGAGGACGTGTCGAGATGCTCCAGGAGATACTGCGCATCGAGCGCCTGCAGGCTGAGCGGCGACTCGTAATACACCTTGCGGTACGCATGGATCGCCTTGTCGCGATCGCCGGCCGCTTCCGCGGCGCGGCCGATGCGGAGCCAGACGTCCTCGGGCGACGTCAGGCCGCGCTGCTTGCTCAAGCCGTCGAGCATGTCGAGCGCCTTGTCGGCGTTCTGCCGGGCGACCTCGAGCTCCGCGCGGCGCAGTGGAACCGCTTCGCCAAACAGGTACCCGCTCGCTCCCGCCGTGGCGTCGGCCTCGAGTCCCTGGAGGTAGACAATCGCGTCGGGCATGCGATTGAGGCCTGCCAGTGCGACGGCCCTGTAGTAGCGCGCGTAGGACGCGAGCGGACTGCCCAAAACGTCCGCGGACGTGACGAGCGGCAGGCCCGCCGCAAAATCTCCGCTGTCAATCAGCTTTGCGCCGCGGGCGAGCTTCTGGGCCGGTGTCTCGGGCCGTCCCGCCGCCGCGAAGCTCTCCGGGAGGAACCAGAACTCACCGACTCGTCCGGGAAGCGCCGGGTGGGCCGTCGGCAACAGCGCGACAGCGGCTTCCACGACGGTGCTCGGGGCGGGCCCCTCGACGGTACTCGGTGTCGGCCCCTCGACGGTGCTCGGGACGGCCTCGTTCACCGCGGCGGGAGCGGTTGACTCGACCTGCGCGCCCGCACCTTGCGGCTCCTGCGCCGGGACCTCCCGCGCCGCGAACACGACGAGTGCGAAGGCGAACAGCGAGACGACCGTCTTCACGACGCGCTCCCGAGCAGCGCCCGGTCGCCGCCAGCCAGCGTGCGAACGAGCTCCTGATCGAAGTATTCGGCCCGCGCCTGCACCGACTCCGGCACGCGCGCCTCGTACAACCGGCGCGCCCGCTCGATTTCGCCGTGGAGGCGCGACATCAGGTCGCCCGACCGGCGTCCCGCGTCGACGATGGGTTCGTGATACATCCGGATTTCCGACAGCAGAAGGCGCGCATAGCGGCGCGCCGCATCTTCTTCACCGTTGCCCGCCTGCTCGACCGGGCCGGGGACCACCGCGTGCGAACCACGTGCCATGGGTCGTGGCAACGACAACCCCGCCGCCTGCTCCACCGTCATCGCCTCGAGCACGCGGCTCGCGTGCCGAACCAGCACTTCGAGAATCGCCGGCCAGCGCGCATCGGACGATGGCTTGTTGGCACGCGGCGCATCGGCGTACAGCACCGCGACCACCTCGCCGCCGACACGAACCGGGAGCGCCATCGCGTGACGTTCACCGGAACTTGCCGCAAATGACGGCAGTCCGGGACCGTCGGCCGCATCCGACGGCCGCGATGCGGGCAGCCCGCTCTCGACCACAGCGCCGGCAAGCCCCGCCTCTTCGATGCCCAGGTCGATCGATTTAGCGGGAGGACCACCCGGCCCGAAGCCGGCGAGGCGCCATCCCATCAGGCGCTCCCCCTTCACGAGCAGCACCGCCGCGCGATCGACCTCGTGCCCTGAACACTGGACGAGCCTCTCCAGTACTTCGGACAGTCCGCGTGCTTCGTCCAGGTTCCGAATCGCGTCCGCCAGGCGTGCCGCACGCGACAGCTCCATCTGATGGCTGTCGGTGTAGGCACGGTCGATCGACTCGGCGACCTTGCGTTCGCTGACCGTGTGCGCCGCCGCCAACCGGGCGATGAGCACTTCCTCGGCTTCGACCGCCGCGGCCTTCCGATGCATCTCGATGTCCGCGTTGACGCGCGCGACTTCCTCCCTGGTCTGCGCCCGAACGGCTTCCGTTTCGGCCCGCGACACGTCCGCTTCGGCTCGCGCGGCTTCCGCATCCGCCCGCGCCCTCTCGGTTTCGGCGTGCGCCTTGCCCGTTTCGGCCCGCGCCTTGTCGATTTCGGCGTGCGCCCTCTCGATTTCCGCCTGCGCGATGCGGCGTGCGGCATCGAGCTGCTGCTGCGCCTGCGCGCGTAGCTCTTCGAGCGCCTTCCGAAGCTCGGCGATCTGCGTCTCGGCCGCGCGCTTCAATTCCTCGGCGTGCTTCTGCGCCACGGCGCGAATCTGCCCG
>DASQAX010000524.1:0-5241 GCA_035635535.1 Vicinamibacterales bacterium
ACCCGATGAAGATGTAGGAGAGCGTCAGCTTGCGGCGCACGCGCCACAGAAAGCCCACGCCCGTATGGTACGCTGTCGTCCCGTGAAGCTGCGTGAAACGGCCAGATTCAGCACCATTTGCATCCACGCCGGCCAGGTCCCGGATCCATCGACAGGCGCCATCATCACCCCGATCTACCAGACGTCGACCTACGTCCAGGAGGCGCTCGGCCGGCACAAGGGCTACGAGTACGCCCGCACGCAGAATCCGACGCGCGCCGCGCTCGAAGCCAACATCGCCGCCATCGAGGGCGGCAAGGCGGCGTTCGCCTTCGCGTCCGGCATGGCCGCCGAGGGCGCCGTCATGACGCTGCTCCAGTCCGGCGATCACGTCGTCGTCACCGACAACACCTACGGCGGCACCTACCGGCTGTTCGAGCGCGTGCTGCGGCGGTATCAGCTCGACTTCACCTACGTCGATTCGTCGAAGACCGGCGACATCGCGAGCGCGATCCGGCCCGACACCAAGCTGCTGTTTCTCGAGACGCCGACCAACCCGACGCTGCGGCTGACCGACCTCGCGGCGGCCTGCGAGGTGGCGCACCAGCGGAACGTGGCCGTGGCGGTCGACAACACGTTCGCGAGCCCGTACGTCCAGCGGCCGATCGACTTCGGCGCCGACCTCGTCATCCACAGCACGACGAAGTTCCTCAACGGCCACAGCGACAGCGTGGGCGGCGTCGTCGTCGCCACGCGCGACGACCACATCGAGTGGCTCAGGTTCGTGCAGAACGCCGAGGGCGCCATCCTCGGGCCGATGGACGCGTGGCTCGTGCTTCGCGGCACCAAGACGCTCCCCATCCGCATGGAGCGGCACAACGCCAACGCGATGGCGCTCGCCGAATTCCTCGCGTCACACCCGAAGGTGACCCAGGTGCACTATCCGGGCCTGCCGGCGCACCCGCAGCATGCGCTCGCGAAGAAGCAGATGCGCGGCTTCGGCGGGCTGATTTCCTTTGCGCTCGGCTCGCTGGAACGCGCACGGACGCTGCTCAACAACGTCCGCCTGATGGCGCTCGCGGAAAGTCTCGGCGGCGTCGAGACGCTCATCAGCCATCCCGCCACCATGACGCACGCGTCGGTGCCGCCGGAGCGGCGTCAGCAGATCGGCATCACCGACGACCTGGTGCGCGTGTCGGTCGGCATCGAGGACATCGACGATCTGAAGGACGATCTCTCGTCCGCCCTCTCGGTAGTGTAGGCCGGGTCCTTTCGGCAGCGCATATCTATGGCGGTTCCATTCGGCAGTCACATGTAGGGCGGGTCCTTTCGGCAGCGCACATGTAGGGCGGGTCCTTTCGGACCCGCCAACCATATGGATCTCATCCAGAACTTCTTTCATACCGTCTACAACGTCCCTGAACTGATCCGCTTCGTCGGCCAGTTCGGCCTGCCGCTGATCATCTTCGCGGAGACGGGACTGCTGATCGGCTTCTTCCTGCCGGGCGACTCGCTGCTCATCACGGCGGGACTGTTCGCGGCGCGCGGCGACCTGAGCCTGCCGCTGCTGATCGTCACGCTCATCCCCGCGGCGATCCTCGGCAACGCGACCGGCTACCAGATTGGGAAGCGGACCGGGAAGACGCTCTACAGCCGGCCCGACTCGCTGCTGTTCCGCCGCGAGCACCTGAAGATGACGCACGAGTACTACGAGCGTCACGGCGGAAAGACGATCGTCATCGCGCAGTTCGCGCCGATCCTCCGGACGTTTGCCCCGGTCGTCGCCGGCGTCGCCGGGATGGGCTACACCCACTTTGCGAGCTACAACGTCATCGGCGCCGTCCTGTGGATCGCGACCATGACCCTGAGCGGCTACCTGCTCGGGAACGTCATTCCCGGGATCGACAAGCGCATCGACGTCGTCGTGATGGTGGTCATCGTCATTTCGCTGCTGCCGGCCGTGATCGCGTGGCTGCGGTCGCGGCGCAGGCCGACGTGAAGGTCGGCCTCTACGATCGCTGTTCCAGGCGGACCTGAAGGTCCGCCTCTACGGCAGGCGCAGCGATGTCCGTAGCGGCGGACCTTCAGGTCCGCCGTAGACTAAGTCCAGCGTTGGAACGAACCTCTCACCTGCCGCGACGCGTGCGGGTCGCCTTCTCGACAACGGCGATCACCTCCTTCGTGTCGGTGTGGAAGGCGGGCTCGCTGGCCGTCGCGGAGCTCAACCTCGCGGCGCTCTTCCTCGTCGGCACCATCGCCGCGCAAGTCGGCCCGCTCGCCCCGTGGTTCGTGCTGGCCGCGTGGGCGCTGAGCACGCTCGCCCGCGCGATCGACATCGAGAGCTGGTCGCTGTTCATCCCGGGAGCCACGACCGGGCGCGTCGAGGTGGCGTTCGGCGACCGCGCCGCCCGCATCGCGGCCGCGGCCACGCTTGCCGAACGACTCCTGCTGTGCGCGCTCTGTCCCCTGCTCATCGGCCATTACATCGCCGCCTTCATCGTGCGGTCGGAGACGACGACCGGGCTGGCGTCGCTCCAGGACGTCGCCACCGGCGTTGGCGGCGTGGCGCTCGCCGTCGTCTGGGTTCGCGCGCGGTTCAGGCGGAGCCTGGCGCCCGACGCCATCGCGCGAGGCGTCTGGACGGCGCTTGGCATCCTCGCGGTCATCGCCGCGTGGGCCGCGCTCACCGCGCTTTTCAGCGGGGCATCGCCGCGTGTCCTGTTCGTGCGACCTGCCGGCGGCTCGGTCCTCGGCGCGGTGGTCACGAGTCTGGTCGGGCTTGGCGTCGCCTTGCCGTTGCTGGGCGGCAGCGACGCGCTTCCGTCGGTGGCGCACGACTCGCCGCCTCCGAGAATTCGCGCGCTGCAGCGAACGGCCAGGCTCGCGATTGTTGCCGGCCTCGTGGCAACCGTGGTACCGGCGTTTGCCTACACGGTGCTGGTTCCGGACTCCGCCGGCTCGCGAGCGGCGAACGCTCCGCTCGCCGAGCTGTCGCGCCAGCTCGCGGGTCCGCCGGTCCTGCACGCCATCGCGGCGCTGGCGCTGGTAGCGGCCGTCGTCCTGCTCGTGACGCCCGTGCTGGACACCGCGCTGAGCGGCGCGGAGCAGACGCTTCGACGTCTCGCGGGGCGCCGGCTGCTGCCGTCAGCGTTGAGGTCGCTGCACCCGCGCCTCGGCACGCCCGCGCGCACGCTCGACATCTCGACGCTCGCCACGGCCGTCATCATGATCGCGAGCGGCGGTTATGTCCCATGGGTGGCGCACGCGTATGCGTTCGCCACCGGGTCGCTCCTGGTGATCAAAATCGCGGCGCTCGTGCGGCTGCGAACGCTGCGGCCGGGTGGCCGGGCGTTCACGGCGCCGTGGAACGTCCGGATCGGAGGCCGCGAAGCGCCCGCCGGACCGGTTCTGCTCTGCCTGCTCACCGCGCTCGTCCTCGTCGCCATGGTGACGACACGCGACGGCGGGTCCATCGCAGCCGTTTCGCTCCTCGCGGGCCTGTGGCTGCTGATCGTGCCCAGGCGCGCCGACGCCGAGCAGGCCGACCGTCTCGACGAGGGCGACCTGCTTGCCGCCGGGGATGTCGCGGTCGGCGAGGTCGACGCGCGGCCCGACAACATCCTGATCTCGGTTCGCAACCCGCACGCGCTCGCGCACGTCGGCGCGGCGCTCGACAGCGCGCGCGGCCGCGACGCGGTCGTGATGACCGTTCGCCTCCTGGGCCTGGACGTGGATCCGGACGTCGCGGAGGACAGGACGCTCACGCCGAACGAACGCGCGCTCTTTTCGCGGCTGACGGAGCTCTCCGAGCGGCGCCGCCAGCCGATTCGCCTGCTCGTCGTACCCGCGCGCAACGTCGTGGACGCGCTCGTCTCGACAGCGCTGCGGCTGCGATCGTCGGAGATTCACGTCGGCGAGTCCGTGACCTTGACGGGCCAGACGCAGGCCCGCCTGCTCGGCGACGCGTGGGAGCGCACCGAGCACGCGGAAGGCGACACGCTCACGCTGGTCATCCATCACGATACCGGTCGATCGGACGCCTATCACATCGGCGCGCATCCTCCGTCTCTGACTCCGTCGGATCTCAACCTCATTCATCGTCTCTGGCTCGACGCCGTCCGGTCGGTGGGCCCGCACGTCCACCACCACGACGTCGTTCGGGCCGCCCTCACGCAAATGGACGAACAACTCCACGGACCGCAGCGCGACGAAGCGCTCGCCGCCATTCGTGCCACGGCGCGTCCCGCCGACGAGCTCGCGGCCGCCGCGCGGTCGCGCGACTTCCCGCGGCTGCGCGACCTCGTGCGCAACCGCGAAGCCGCCGACCTCGCGCCGGTGCTGACCGAGCTCAGTCTCGAAGAGCAGGTCATCGTCTTCCGCATCCTGCCGCGCAAGGACGCCGCGGCGCTGTTCGAGTACCTCTCGCCGGAAGCGCAGGAGACGCTGCTCAAGGCGATGGCCCAGGAAGACGTGGCCTCCATCCTCAACAACATGGCGCCGGACGACCGGACGATGTTCCTCGAGGAGCTGCCGGCGGCGGCGACGCGCCAGCTGCTGACGCTGCTGACGCCCGCCGAGCGTGCCGTCGCGGTCACGCTGCTCGGCTATCGCGAGGGATCGATCGGCCGCCTGATGACGCCGGACTACGTCGGCGTGCACGAGCACTGGACGATAGGCCAGGTGCTCGATCACATCCGCGTTCACGGGCAGGACAGCGAAACGCTGAACGTGATTTACGTCGTGGACGACCAGGGCGTGCTGATCGACGACATCCGGATACGCGAGCTGCTGCTGGCGCCGCTCGCTAATCACGTCTCGGACCTGATGGACCGCCGCTACGTGGCGCTGACGGCCACCGACGATCAGCAGACGGCGGTGGCAGAATTCCGCAAGTACGATCGCTCCGCGCTGCCGGTCACCGACACGGCGGGCGTGCTGATTGGCATCGTCACCATCGACGACGTGCTCGACGTCGCGGAGGCGGCGGCGACGAAGGAAATCCAGCGCATCGGAGGGTCTGAAGCGCTCGACGAGCCGTACATGCAGATTTCCATTCCGCGCCTCGTCCAGAAGCGCGCGGGCTGGCTCACGGCGCTGTTCATCGGTGAAATGCTGACCGCTACGGCGATGGGTGCCTTCGAGAACGAGATCTCGAAGGCGGTCATCCTCGCGCTCTTCGTGCCGCTCATCATCTCTAGCGGCGGCAATTCCGGCTCGCAGGCGTCCACGCTCGTCATCCGGGCGCTCGCGCTCGGCGAGGTC
>DASQAX010000525.1:0-5591 GCA_035635535.1 Vicinamibacterales bacterium
CGGAAGTGCGCGGCGCCCTATCTCGAGCACGCCGGCTTCGGCACCGAGCGGATCGAAGAGACGCTGCGCGAGCGGTTCCCGCACGCGCGCATCGGACGCGTGGACCGCGACTCCGTCCGCCGCAAAGGGGCGCTGACGCAGATCCTGTCGACGTTCGCGATCGGCGAGCTCGACGTGCTCGTCGGCACCCAGATGATCGCGAAAGGGCACGACTTTCCGGGCGTGACGCTCGTCGGCGTGATCTCGGCGGACGTCGGCCTCGGCCTGGCGGATTTCCGTGCATCCGAACGCACCTTCCAGCTGCTGACGCAGGTCGCCGGCCGCGCGGGACGCGGCGAGCGCACGGGGGAAGCCATCGTGCAGACGCTCTACCCCGAGCACTACAGCATCCAGCTCGCGTGCCGCCAGGACTACCCGGCGTTTTTCGAGCGCGAGGTCGTCTATCGCCGCGGCATGCGCTACCCGCCGTTCGTCGCGCTGATCAACGGCATCGTTCGCGGCCGGACGTTCGACGATGCGATGCAGCTCGCGCGGGAGATCGTTCGCCGCCTCGAGCCTGCCACGGCGGCTGGCACGTTCACGATTCTGGGCCCGGCGCCCGCGCCGCTCGGGCGGCTGCGCGGGGAGCATCGCGTGCAGTTCTTCCTCAAGGGGGCGCGCCGCGCCGACATGCGCACCGCGCTGATGGAGGTGGTCGCCGGGATGCCCGAGATCAGGCGGCGGCTGACGATCGATGTCGATCCGTTGAGTGTGCTGTGATGCCGGGTCCGCGCCGCGATGGCATTCGGCCGCAGCGCGGAACCCGGCCTACGTACGTAGGGCGGGTCCCGCCGAGCGACTGATTCCACGCGAAGGCGGACCCGCCGAATCCGCCTAATGCCTGCCGACCAGCGCCGCCGGCTGAATCGGCGCGGGCGTGAAGCAGAGGACGAACATCAGCAGCGCGAACGCCGCGAGCCACAGCCGGCTCGAATCGAGCGGCATCTCCTCGTCGACGACCCGTGGATGGCGCGGGCCGAAGGCGAGCAGCATGCCGACGGTGAGCACCGTCCAGACGATCCACGACGTCGACACGAACGAGAGGCCGATCAGGCACGGCACCATGACGACCGTCACGGCGGTGCTGCGGCGCCCGAGCACCGCGTACGAGATGTGGCCGCCGTCGAGCTGTCCGATCGGGAACAGGTTCAGCGCGGTGGCCAGCATCCCGAACCACGCGGCAAACGCCATCGGGTGCATGTTCACCGAATAGCCGGCCGGGATGTTGCCGAACGTCAGCCACTCCGCCGCCTTGAACAGCAGCGGCTCGCCGAGCTCGATCAGCTCGCCGCGGAAGTTCTCCGGAATCTTCACGACCGTCGACATGTGCATCCCCATCAGCAGCACGGGGAGGGCGACGAGGAACCCCGCAATGGGCCCCGCGATCCCGATGTCGAAGAGCGCGCGCTTGCCCGGAATCGGCGCGCGAATCCGGATGAACGCGCCGAGCGTTCCGGTCAGCAGGAACGGCATCGGCAGGAAGTACGGCCGCGACGCGTCGACGCGGTAGTAGCGACAGGCGAAGTAGTGCCCGAGCTCGTGACAGCCGAGGATGGCGAGGATCGACGCGCTGTACCACAGGCCGTGCAGAAAGAGGCTGCCGAGCGGAATCCGAGGCACCTCGTTGCTGAACGCCACGATGAAGCTGGCGTAGTGGAGGCCGCCGACCTGCGTCGTCGAAAGGACCGTCAGCAGGAACAGGACGACGTAGCGGACCAGCGACTCGCGCCGCAGCCGATGCGACGGCACCGGTGGGACGAGCACCGGCGGCTCCTCGGAAGTCGGACGCGACGCCGAAAGATCGATATCGGGAAAGTCGGACGGAGTGCCCATACGGGGGCGGCGCTTAGCCGATGTTCTGCAGGTCCTTGCCGGGCTTGAAACGAATCGTGCGGCCGGGGGGGATGCGTACTTCCTTGCCGGTCCGCGGGTTGCGGCCAATGCCGCGCTTGCGCGGTTTCACCTGGAAGACGCCGAAGCCGCGGAGCTCAATCCGGTCGCCTCGCTGCATCGACACGCGCATCGCGTCGAACACCGCGTCGACGGCTACCTCGGCCTTGACCTTGGTAATGTCGGCGATCTTCGAGACTTCGTTGACGATGTCGACCTTGATCATCCCTTAGGCGCTCCTGGTTGAGTGTAACTACTATATTTTGTGTAACTTACGCTGTCAACCCTCCCGCTAAGTGTATGCAAAAATGTCCGCCTTTCCGCCAGTTTTCGCGGTTCCCGCCGGGACGGAGCACGGCCGAGGCTCGGGGAGTATCAATGTAAGATATTGAACTTTTCGGGCCGTGAATCGTCTCGTTCGGAGGATGCTGCCGATGAATCGACTGATGTCCGGGCTGGCCGCGGCCGTTCTGTCGACGCTGGCCGTTCCGGCCGTGGCGCATCACGCGGTTCAGTCGCAGTTCGACGTCAACGGCAAAAAGCAGACCTGGACCGGGACCCTCAAGGAGGTCCGCTGGGTCAATCCGCACACGCATTTCCTCCTCGACGTGGACGAGGAGAGCGGCAAGATCACCACGTGGGTGTTCGAGACCGCGGCGCCGAACGGCCTGCGCCGCGCGGGCTTCAGCCAGAAAGGCGTGTTCAAGGTCGGCGAGCCGTACACCTTCGTCGGCTACCAGGCACGCGACGGCTCTCCGATGGCCTTCCTCGAGTCGCTGACCGGGCCCGACGGCAAGACAGTCAAGATCTGGTTTGGTGACCCGAACGCAAACTAAACCGCTGATCGCAGGCCGGATCCTGACGGTCCTGAACGTAGGCCGGGTCCTTCTGGACCCGGCGATCCGCGTGATGATCGTCGCGGCGATCCTCCTGCTGCCTGCCCTCGCGCTCGCGCACCACGCGCTCCAATCCGAGTTCGAAATCAACAAGCCGTCGAGGCACTGGACCGGCACGCTGAAGAGCGTGCAGTGGATGAACCCGCACTCGCATTTCGTCATCGACGTCGCGGACGAGACCGGCAAGGTGACGACGTGGCGCTTCGAGACCGCGGCGCCCAACGGGCTTCGCCGCCTCGGCTTCAGCAGCAAGGGCTTCTTCGAAGTCGGCAAGACGTACGCGGTGATCGGCTATCCTGCTCGCGATGGATCGGCGATCGCCTTCGTCGAGCAGATCACGCTGCCCGACGGCCGCACCGTGCGGATCTGGTTCGGCGATCCGAACGGATCGAATTAGCAGCAACCTTCACAGTCACAAGCCACCGAGGCACGAGACGCGGAGCTAAAGAAATAAGATGTCCTCCGTGACTCCGTGTCTCCGTGGCTAAAGGAACCCCTTCCGTCGTCCTCATCGGGCGCCCCAACGTCGGCAAGTCGACGCTGTTCAACCGCATCACGGGGAAGCGGCGCGCGATCGTCACGCCGATTGCCGGGACCACGCGCGACGTGATTGCGCATGCAGCCGAGTGGCGCGGCGTGCCGTTCGAGGTGATCGACACCGGCGGCATGTTCGGCGCCAGCGAGGATCCGCTCCACCAGGTGGTGCTCGAGCGCGGCCGCCGCGCGATGCACGCCGCCGATCTGCTCGTGCTGGTCGTGGACGGCCGCGAGGGGCTGGTGCCCGGCGATCACGAGATCGCGGAAGCCATTCGCGCCGCCAACAAGCCGGCGCTCCTCGCCATCAACAAGACCGACGATCGCCGCGCGAAGGCGGGCGTCGTGGATTTCTACCAGCTCGGGTTCGATCCGGTGACGGAGGTATCGGCCGAGCATGGCGAGGGCGTCGGCGACCTGCTGGACGAGGTCGTGCAGCGGCTCGAGAAGCGCGAAGGGTCGGCGCGCGACGAATCGCCCGCGAGGGACGAAGTCGCCGTGACGATCGTCGGGCGGCCCAACGCGGGCAAGTCGTCGCTCGTCAACCGGCTGCTGCGCGAGGAGCGGATGATCGTCAGCGAGATGCCCGGCACCACGCGCGACGCGGTGGACACGCTGCTCACCTGGCACCGGCGCAAGTTCCGCATCGTCGACACGGCGGGGATCAGGAGGCCTGGGCGCGTGGCGCGGAGCGGGCAGGTGGAATCCGTCAGCGTGCTGCTCGCGCGGCGGTCCATCGAGGCCGCCGATATCGTCGTGCTCATCGTCGATGCGACGCAGGGCGCCACCGATCAGGACGCGGCCATCGCCGGCGAGGCCGACAAGGCCGGGCGCGGCGTCATCATCGTGGCGAACAAGTGGGACCTCGTGAAGGATCGCGGTTCTGACTACGTCAAGGAGTTCGACGAGGCGCTGCGCCGCCAGCTCAAGTTCCTCGACTACGCGCCGATCCTCCACATCTCCGCGCTGACAGGGGAGCGCGCCTCGAAGGTGCTCGAGACGATCGATCGGATCACGATGTCGCGTCAGAAGCGCGTGAAGACGCCGGAGCTGAACAAGTTCGTGGCCGAGGTCACCGCCGCGCACCCGCCGGCCAGTCCCGGGCGCGCACACGTCCGCGTGCTGTATGCGGCGCAGACCGGCGTGGCGCCGCCGACGTTCGTCTTCTTCACCAACGTCGCGACGAAGTTTCACTTTTCGTACGAGCGGTTCCTCGTCAACCAGCTGCGCGACCGGTTCGGGTTCGAAGGCACGCCGATCAAGTTTCACGTCCGGACCCGACGTCGCCGGGATTCAGACGGTTCAGGACGTTCAAGAGGTTCGCGAACCCACTGAACCCTCTGAACGGTCAGAACTCTCTGGACCCTCTGAACCCCTCTGAACCCAATGAACCCAATGAACCCGGTTATACTGGCGCGAGTGACTCCCAAGCTGTACAAAGCCGGGGACGTCTGCGAGCTGCTGCAGGTGCAGCCGTACGTGCTGCGTTCCTGGGAGAAGGAGTTTCCCGGAATCGGGGTACAGGGGAAGTCGCCGGAGAGCCCGCGGCTGTACCGGCAGAGCGACGTCGAGCACGTGCGGCAGATCAAGCAGCTCGTGTTCGGCGACGGGCTGACGGTCGCGGGGGCGCGGCGCAAGCTCGAGGCATCGGCGCCACAGGTGTCGGTGGTGTCGGAGGCCGAAGCCGCGGAGGTGCTCGACGCGCTCGGTGCGGACGTGCGGTCGCGGCTCGCGAACGTGCGCGACGGGCTTCGCGAGCTGCAGTCGCTCCTGTCGGGCGCCCCGGGGTCGTCGAACGGTCACGCGGCGCGCACGCCGCCGAAGCGCAGCGTCGCGGCGTCGCGGAGCAAGGTCGTCACACGCGGAGCGGCGCGCAAAGTATCGACCGTCGCCGCGCGGAAGAAGCCGCAGCGGAAGAAGGTTGCGCGGTACAGGTAACCTGTTCGCCGCAGCGTCAAGAACTACATCCCGAACCGACACCGCTGCAATCACTTAGCTTGTTCACGGAGACAGCGAAGTTCCGAAAGGATCACTTGTCTCCATGCTTCCGCTGTCCGCTCACTTCGATCAGTTCCTCCGCGAGCGCGTCTACCTTCACAATGTCACCCCGAAAACCGCCGAGTGGTATCGCAGCGTATGGCAGGTGTTCGCGAAGTGGTGGGTGACACTGCCTGCGCGGAGTGAATGCTTTCTGTCGCTGGCTGCACCCAGGAAGGGCACATCCCGCAGCCC
>DASQAX010000526.1:0-3172 GCA_035635535.1 Vicinamibacterales bacterium
AGCACGTGCACCGCGTCGGCGGGGACGATGAAACGGGTCTGATGAGGATGGAGGACGAACACCGTGCGGCCGGTGAGCTCGCGCGGGCCGGCCACGACGCGGCCGACGTTCGAGTATCCGTACTTCACGGGCGCCGGGAACTCGCCTGCTTGAAACGGCGCACGCATGCGGCCCCATTCGCTCGGCGGGACACGGCCGTCGAACACGAGCGCCTCGGTCCCGCGGCTGATGGCGCTGTACAGCGCCTGCACCAGAACCTCGCCATCGGACAGCGTCCCCAATACCTCACGGCGGATCTCGCCGCGGCCGGGCGCCGTCACCCAGAACGCTCTGGCCTCATCCTGCATGCGTGGACATTCTGATGCGGTACATGCGGCGATACAATCTCGCTCCCGCGATCGCGTTCGGGCCTGCGAATTACGTCACGCTGATCCGGGCGATGCTCGTGGCGCTGGTGGCCGCATTGATCGGCCTTCCGGCGACGCCGGAGATGCTCTGGTGCGTGATCGGCCTGACGGCGCTGATGGGCGCGCTCGACGGCCTCGATGGCTGGCTCGCGCGCCGCACCCGCATGGCGAGTGAGTTTGGCGCGCGGTTCGACATGGAAACGGACGCCGCCCTCATCCTGGTCCTGTCGATCCTCGTCTGGCAGCACGAGAAGGCTGGCGCATGGGTACTGCTCTGCGGGCTGATGCGGTACGGGTTCGTCGCGGCCGGATGGCTGCTCCCGTGGCTCGCGCAGCCGCTGCAGTCCACCCGGCGCGGCAAGACGGTGGCCGTCGGTCAGTTGCTCGGGCTGAGCGTGGCCCTCGCGCCCATCGTTCCCTCGCCGCTCAGCGCGTCCGCGGCCGCCCTTACACTAACCGCGCTCGCGTGGTCGTTTGCGATTGACGTCACTCGGCTGGCACGTCAATACCGGACGACATAGTCTCGACGCGATCGCCGCGGCGATAACCACGATGCCGCGCTTCGCGCGCGAACACGGAGCTCACGAAGATAATCAAAGTCCTTCGTGGTCGGCCGGCGCGTCGAACGCGTTCAGCAGTTTCGGCACGAGTGCGTTCATGGCGCCAATCGACGGGCGCCGCGGTTCCAGGCCAGGCCGGAATCCCTGATCGACGAGCGCGTGAAGCACCTGGCGGCGGCGTCCAATCACGTGCACGGGCACGCGCCATGGCGCGTCCTTGCCGCTCACGGCCGCGGGCGGCTGGTGGTCACCAATCACGATCATCACAGCCTCGTCGGCCCGCTCGCGAAGGTAACCGGCAAGCGACGTGTATTCGTAGGCCATGGCCCGGACGTAGCTCGGCGCCAGGTTGGTCAGGTCGGGGACGGCCGCCATCGCACGCTCGACGTCGGCCGCGCCGTAGGCGTCCTTCGTCAGCACGCGCGACCAGTCCGGCTGGTAGGGCGCCACGGGACCAAACGGCGCGTGCGACGTGCTCGTCGGAAAGACGACGAAGAGCGGTGGCCGCGACGGCCGATGGCGCTCGACCGCGTCGAGCTTCGCGAGCGCATATTGATCCGGGATCTCCCACCATCCGAACCGGGGACCCGCATATTCCAGCAGGTCGTGGCCGTAGATCGCGTCGAAGCCGTAGAAGGCCCCTTCCGGCCAGGCCTGCCGCATGCCGGGCATCAGCGCGACCGTCCGGTAGCCGCGCCGCGCGAAGTTGGTGACGAGCGTCTCTCGCCGCGACGCCATCAACGAGGTGTATGCATACTGATCGCGTACTTCGACGCCCGACAGCAGGCTCAGATGCGCCAGCCACGAGCCGCCCCCGAACGTCGGAGACTCCACGTAGGCCGACACGACCTGACGTCCGGTGTCGCGAATGGCGGCTTCGAAGTCCGCCCGGCTCTCTGCAAGCCCCGCGGAGATCGCCGGCGTCTCGTACGTGACCGCCCCGTACGATTCGACGAAGATGAGCAGCACGTCGGCGCCGCCGAGGCCCCGAAGGCCGGCGTCGAACGCGGGGCTCGGACCAAGGCGTGGCGCCGCCACCCCCGGTCCGACCATGGCCAGCACGAAGCGCACTTGCCGAACGAGGGCCCGGGTCACCGGATCGGCATACGCGACAGCAGGCAGGACCCGGGGCGAGAGCTGCTGGCCCGCGAACACGATGATGGCGGCTCCTGCCAATGCGCCGAGCACGAGCCGGGATCCCCGGCGCTCCACGACCGCCGCCACGCCGCCGAACGCGAGTCGCGCCAGGACGTAAGCCAGGACCACGACCAGCACCGCCACTGCCGCAGCAGCTGCGATCAGCCACCACGGCGCCGCGCGCGCGAGCATCGCGGTGACGTTGCCCAGAAATTGAGAGTCCCAATAGAGATTGAAGTCCCGCCCGTAGAGCCCGGGGGCGGTCACGTCGAGATAGCGTCCCGCGACCAGCACGATCCAGACCGCCGGCAGGACGCGTCGTGCCAGCGGCCTCGCCCATCGGTGCGCGACGGCCAGGATCAGGACGCACAGTGCGAGCTCGAGCGAGAGCGCGTGCCCCCAGCGGATCCTGGGAGTCGGCCACACATTCTCGAACGTGAGGGACGCGTTGAGGATGACGAGTGAGACGACTGCCGCGAGCCATGCGCGCCAGTGGGTGAAGCGCTTCATAGGGACGTCTGCTCGAAACCGGCGGCGAGCGGCCATCCTAGGCGGGGGACGAAAAAGCTGTCAAGCAGGCAGTACAATCCGGCAGCCAAAGAGCGGGCACGGGACTCTGGAGGTCTTCCTGGACAACGTCAGTCAGCTGCTGCGCGCCTGGAGCGACGGAGACCAACTCGCCCTCGCCGAGCTCACGCCGATCGTCGATGCGGAGCTTCGTCTCCTGGCGCACCGCTACATGCGAGGTGAACGCACCGGCCACAGCCTCCAGACGACCGCCCTGGTCAATGAAGCCTACATGCGCCTGGTGGACTACAACAGGATGCAGTGGCAGAATCGCGCACATTTTTTCGCCGTCTCGTCTCAGTTGATGCGCCGCATCCTGGTCGACCATGCACGACGCCATAACGTGAAGCGCGGACGCGGCGTGCGGCATGTCCCGCTCGACGAGGCCGTTGCGGTGAGCGGAGGTCCGGACATCGACCTCGTTGCGCTCGATGACGCGCTGAACGCGCTCGCGCGCGTCGATCCCCGCAAGGTGCGTGTCGTCGAAATGCGATTTTTTGG
>DASQAX010000527.1:0-9385 GCA_035635535.1 Vicinamibacterales bacterium
TGAAGTTCTTGAAGAAGATCTTCTTGGTTCCCTTCTGCTCGTGGATGCGCGGGTCGTTCGGCAGGTTGTCGGCGACGGCCTGGTAGCCGTGGCGCAGGTCGCCCGCGCGGTACGGCGCGTCCATGACTTCCATGGGCGTGACGTGGCCGCGCACCGACGGCCGGTCGGCGGGCGCCAGCGGCAGCGCGTCCTGGATGTCGGCGACCCACCGCTGATAGAGCGCGAGCTTCTGACTCTCGGCGTCGTTGCGGATCAGGATCGACGCCCCGTAGGACGTCTTCACGCCCAGCAGGTCGTCGAGATACGTCTCGTAGGGCGCGTAGATGATATCGAACTTGGGGTTGACCAGCTCGACCCACGCGATGTCGCTGGCAAAGTAGTCGTCGGTGAACAGTGCGTCCGCGCGC
The DNA here is from genome assembly GCA_035635535.1 of Vicinamibacterales bacterium. Classification (GTDB taxonomy): domain Bacteria; phylum Acidobacteriota; class Vicinamibacteria; order Vicinamibacterales; family UBA2999; genus Gp6-AA40. The sequence continues at coordinate 408 of DASQAX010000527.1, forward strand.
AGCCTCAGGAACCTCGCGAACGCCGAGTCGTCCGACAGGTCCGCGGCCCTGCGAAGCGCCTCGGCCGCCGGCTTGATGAACGCGGCGAACTCGTCGTGATATTTCGCTCCAATCAGCTCGTCGCCTTTCCGGTGCACCATCGTGTACGGATCGAACACGAGCGCCTTCTTGTCCGGGTGCGCGGCCACATAGGCATCCACCTTCGCGCGCGTGAGGTCCGCCGGATACATCGCGTGCCCCGGCGGCATCGGCTGCCTGCCGACGAACGGCTCGTTCTCGTTGACCAGGTCCCAGCGGCTGCCGTTGATCCAGAGGTAGTGGCGGGTGCTGCGCGCCAGCGGTGTATCGACCTTCTCGAGCGCCTTGTAGAGCGCGAGCGCGTCGGGATCGCTCTGGCGCCAGTAGATGCTCTCGAGCTGACGCAGCGCGATGACGAGCTGATCGACCATCTGCCGCTCGCGCGCGCTGAGCCCCGCGGCGTTGAATGGCATCTTCACCGGCTTGAACCGCGCGAGGCGCGCGTCGAGATCGGGCGCCACCGTCCCGAGCGCCGCGTTCACGTCAACAGATGTGTCTTTTTGTTGAGCCTGCGCGAACAACGCGCCGCACGCCACCGCCGCCATCGCGAGCGCCATTCTCTTCATGCGGGCATTTTCCCACGATGTGCGCGCGTCTTGCATCGAAGCGGAGCCATGAAAGCCACGACCTGATGCTGTCCACCGCGGCGGCGGCCGACGACATGAACACCGTGACCAAGAAGGTGCTCGGCGTGGACACGAAGGAGCTGTCGGCCGCGTGGCACGCCTCGATCCACGAGAGCTACGATCGCATCCTCGCGGCGACGACGCCGCCGTCCGGCGCCGGACGAGCCGTGATCACCGGTACGGATCAGAACAGCGGATTGAACGTCGGCCCGGCGATCAGTCCCGACGGCCGCTGGATCGCGTTCCTGTCGTCGCGCGGCCTGCTGTCGATCGATCTCTACGTGGCGGACGCGATGACGGGCCGGATCGTCCGCAAGCTGACGAGCACCGCGACCGACCCGCACACGTCGAGCATCGAGTTCATCTACTCGGCGGGCACGTGGGACGGCCAGAGCCGGCAGCTCGCGATCGCGACGATCGCGTCGGGACGCCCCGCGCTGGCGATCTACGACGCGACGAGCGGCCGCAAGGAGCGCGAGATCTCTGTCCGCGGCGTCGATCAGATCCTGAACCCCGCGTGGGCGCCTGACGGCCACGCGATCGCGTTCTCGGGCCTGAGCCAGGGCCTGAGCGACCTGTATCTGTACGACCTGCGCGCGTCCAGCCTGCAGCGCCTGACGAACGACGCGTTCGCGGAGGTCCACCCCTCGTGGTCGCCCGACAGCCGCACGATTGCGTTTGCGACCGATCGCTTCACGACGAACCTCGACACGCTGGCGATCGGGCGCTACGAACTGGCGACGATCGAACCCGCCAGCGGCCGCGTGCAGCGGGTCCAGACGTTCGCCGGCGCCGATTCCATCAATCCGCAGTGGTCGCGCGACGGCCGCGAGCTGTATTTCATCGCGAACCCCTCGGGCATCGCGGACGTCTACGGTGTGTCGGTGGCCAACGGCGCGCTCACCCAGCTGACGAACGTGTCGACGGGGACGAGCGGCATCACGGCGTCCAGCCCGGCGCTCTCGGTGGCGTACGGGCGTGACGTGGCCGCCTTCAGCGTCTACAACGACAACAAGTACGACATCTACGCCGTCGACGTGGCAACAGGCCGCGCGCCGGTGCAACGCGATGTCGCCAATGCCGCCGCCCTGCCACCCGCGGCGCGGAAGGAAAGCGATGTCGCCGAGCTCCTTGCCGACGCGGAGTTCGGTCTGCCGCCGCGGCAGCCGCAGGGACAGAGCCCGATCACCGACTACAAGGCCTCGCTCGCGCTCGAGGGGATCGGCCAGCCGACGGTCGCCGTCGGCGTGAACCGCTTCGGCTCGACGATCGGCGGCGGACTCTCGTTCTATTTCAGCGATCTGCTCGGCAACCACATGCTCGCCACGGCGGTGCAGCTGAACTCGGGCATCGGCAACAACTTCAGCGCGAAGGACACCGCGGCGGAGGTCGCCTACTTCGATCAATCGCACCGCTGGCAGTGGGGCGTGCTCGGCGGCCAGGTGCCGTATCTCAGCGGCGGCATCAGCTCGACGGTCGGCTTGACGCCGCAGGCGGGCACGGTGCGGGTCGACGAGGTGGTGATCGACCGTCAGACCGAGCAGAGCATGGCGGGCCTTGCCGCCTATCCGTTCGACCGCGCGCGCCGCATCGAGTTCCAGGCGGGGGCGACGCGCGTCTCGTTCGATCGCCGCATCGCGACGACGGTCTCCTCGCTGTCAACGGGCCAGGTGCTGTCGGACCAGGTGGGCGACACGACGACGCTCGCGCCGCCGTTGAACCTCGGCAACACGTCCGCCGCGTTCGTCTACGACACGGCGGCGTTCGGTCCGACGAGCCCCATCTCGGGGCAGCGGTACCGGCTCGAAGCGGCGCCGACGTTTGGCGCGCTGACGTTCACCAACGTGCTCGCGGACTACCGGCGCTACCTGATGCCGGCGCCGTTCTACACGATTGCCGCGCGCGTCATCCACGACGGGCGCTACGGGAGCGGCGGCGAAGACCTGCGCCTCTTCCCGATGTACATCGGCTACCCGGCGCTCGTGCGCGGCTACGACATCAACTCGTTCGGGCCCGGCGACTGCGTGCCCAGCGCGACGAGCCAATGCCCCGCGTTCGATCGGCTGCTCGGCAGCCGCATGCTCGTCGGCAACCTCGAGTTCCGTTTCCCGCTGCTTCGTCCGTTCGTCGCCTCGCCGTCGCGGATGTACGGACCGATTCCGCTCGAGGTCGCCTTCTTCGCCGACGGCGGCGTCGCGTGGAACCGCGGCGAGAGCCCGTCGCTGCTCGGCGGCGGCCGGAAGGGCGTGTCGTCGGCGGGAGCGGCGCTGCGCGTCAACCTGTTCGGATACGCGGTCGGACAGTTCGACGTCTCGCGTCCGTTCCAGCGGCCGGGCAGCGGGTGGGTGTTTCAATTCAATCTGGCTCCGGGCTTCTGAGGCTCACCGGTCTTCCGGCGTGAGGCCCGAGAACAACTGACACCAGTCGGACAGGTACGAGGCCGCCGGCGACGTGTCGTCGCCGCGGTCCACGACCGACGTCGGCGAGATGTTCATGTCGCCGGCCGCGATCGGCCGGGCGCAGGCCGGGAACAGTGTTCCCGACGGCACCCCGGACACCTCGTTGTTGCGGAGGACGACAGGCGCGCGCAGGATGCCGGCGCTATCGACGTTGATGCCGAGCCGCGCGCCGCGCACGACGTTGTCGCGCACGTCGCCGCCGACGACGATCAGCCTGTCGCCGTTCCACGGGCCCGGCCCGATCTCGATGCCGAAGACGCACAGCTGCGGTCCGCAGTCGATCGTGTTGCCGGCGATCACCGCGCCGCGAAAATCGCCGCTGGTCTTCAGATCCCTCGAGCCGAAGTTGTGCAGCATGAGGCCGGCGAAGGCGGGCTGCGCGCGCTGGCGCACGACGTTGCGCTCGATCCGCGACGACACGGCGTAGCCGAAGATGAGCGCGACGTCCGAGTTGTCGAGGAACTGGTTGTCCACGATCTCCGACTGCGGCGCGTAGAGCATCGTCAATCCGTCCGACCACATCCTCGTCGAGGCGTTGCCGTTTCCCTGGAAGGTGCTCCGCTGGATCGAGGCGTTGCCGCCGACCCACACCATCCCCGTCCCGCACAAGGCATTGCGCGACAGGACGTCGGCGACGCTGCAATTGAGGCAGCGCAGCACCGACGCGTTGAACCCGAAGATGTTCGGACCGGTGATGCACGACCGCGCGGCCGTGGATGCGCCGCGCGCCGCCTGATTGCCGTCGATCACGAGGTGCTCGATCGTGACGTTGTTGGTCGCGTTCACGAGCAGCACGCCCCAGGGCTCGCGGAAGTCGGGCGCCGCGACGAGCCACGCGCATCGATCGGGAGCCGTGGTGCACGGCACCGACGACCCTCGCGTTCCCGCGGTGCGAATCGTGAGCGGCGTCGACACGACGATCCGGCGATGGAGGACGTAGACGCCTGGAGGAATCTCGATGCTCGAGTACGCCGGCGCGCGCTCGATGCACTCCTGCAGCACGTCGGCGGCGCCGTACGGTCCGCGCGCGTCGGCGTGACAGACCATCAGCTGAGGGACCGTCGCAGGCGCGCGCGCCAATGGAACGCCGTCAGCCGACGGCGGCGTGGCGGCCGCTGCGACCGGTATCCCCGGCTGCGCGACCGGCGTGCGATCAGGTCCGATGGCGGACGGAGCCGCTCGTGTATCCGCGCGATCCGTCTGGTAACCGGTTGGATGCCGCCCGCTGACGAGGCCGCGCCGGCTGGCAATCTCCAGATGAACCCGTGGGATTGTGACCGGCTGCGCATCTGCGCTGCCGAGGGCAACCGGCCCGGGCACTACAGGTTGCGGTTGATGAGGTTGCGCGCCGGTCACAGTGCGCCACTGGCCCAGCCCGCCGGCGAGCCCCGTCCCAACCAACGCGACGACGGGCCACCATCGACTCGAGAACATGGCCTCCCTGAGGTGTACCGCGCCGGTGCGCGGACATCAAGACCTCAGCTTGATGGGCTGCACAATTTCGCGGGCGAAGTGCGATACTGCGTAGCTGTACCGCCGCTGCACCTCGCAGACGTGCGCATCGAGAAGGACGCGTCTCATGGCCAACACGACAGGGACGATCAAGCGACTCACCGACAAGGGATTCGGGTTCATCGCCGCCCCCGACGGCGTCGAGTATTTCTTCCACCAGTCCGCGTGCCAGGGCACACGGTTCGACGACCTGCGCGAAGGCCAGCGCGTGACGTTCGACGTCGGGCAGGGTCCGAAGGGTCCGCGAGCGGAGAACGTCAAGCCCGCCTGATCGAGGATGCCGACGGAAATCGAAGTGAACATGCGCGTACCGACCCTCACGGTACGCGCGCCGAACGAACCGGACCGGCGGATCGACAACTCGGCGGTCCGGTTCACCAAGCGCATCGCGGTTCCCGCGTTGCCCAAGGCCGGTGAGCTACTGTCGCTCACCACCGAGGGCGGCAAGACCACGTTCGAGTGCACGGTGACACGGTCGGACTGGAACGAAGAGAAAGGCCTGTTCGTCGTCGCCTGTACGTACGCGAAGCGATCGCTGCCCGTGGAAACCTACAGTGCGCTCGTCAACGACTCCGAGTGGACAATGAAACCACTGCTCTGACCATGCGCACGCTCACGTTCGTTGCTGTCGTCATCACGCTGTCGGCAGCGCTCTGCGCCGGGATCGTGCGTGCGCAGGCGCCCGCCGCGCGCGGACGCGGCGCCGCGGCGGCAGCGCCACGCGCCCAGCAGGTCCACGCCAACCTCCTGCAGGTCATGCGCGGGATCCTGTTTCCCAACTCGAACGTCATCTTCTCCGCGCAGACGCAGGACCCGGGCACAGTGAAGAAGGACGCCGACGGCACGTCGTCGGTGAATCCGCTCGCGGGAGTGTACGGCGGCTGGCAGGCGATCGAGAACAGCGGCCTTGCCATCGCCGAGTCGGCGAACCTCCTGACCATTCCCGGACGCGCCTGCTCCAACCGCAAGCCGGCGCCGGTGCAGAACGCGGACTGGCAGCAGTTCGTGCGGGGGCTGCGCGACGCGGGAATGGCGGCCTACAAGGCCGGGCAGTCGAAGAACATGGACATGGTGATCGAGGCGGCCGACACCATGACTACGGCGTGTATGAACTGCCACGACGTCTATCGGGAGAAGACGCCGGCGCAGGGCGGCCTGGCCGCTCGCTGTACGAAGTAGGACGAACCGCGCGCGGGCTGACGCGGCGCGTCTTCAACCGCACGCGCATCACGTCCACGACCGACGCGAGGCCCGCGCGCACCCGCACGCGGCTGTCCTGCCGGCAGCGGCAGACGATGCCGACCTCGCGGATGCGAAAGCCCGCGAGCCGCGCCAGGTAGAGCAGCTCCACGTCGAAGGCGAAGCCGTCGACGGTCAGGTGCGGCGCGAGCGCCGCGACCGCGTCCGCGCTCAGCATCTTGTAGCCGCACTGCGAATCGCGGACGCCGGGCACCGCGAAGACGCGCACCAGCGTGTTGAACACGCGGCCGCTCACCCGGCGGCTCCAGGCCTCGCCGGTGCGTTCCGCGCCCGGCGCCTCGCGCGAGCCGATGACGATCTGCGGCGCGTCGGGCTCCCGGGCGACGCCGAGGAACCGCGGCAGGTTGTCCCACGGCATCGAGAGGTCCGCGTCCGCCATCAGCACCCACTCACCGCGCGCGGCAAGGAACCCCTCGCGGACGGCCGCGCCCTTGCCGCGATGCGGCGCCTCGACGAGTCGCACGCGGGCGTCGGCCTTCGCCGCGTCGCGCACGATCCTCGCCGTGTCGTCGGCGCTGCCGTCGTCGACGACGATCGCCTCCCACGAGAGACCCTGGCGATCGACCTCCGCGCGGACGCTGTCGATGAAGCGGCCGATCACCGCCTGTTCGTTGAATGCGGGAACGACGATGGAGAGGAACGGACGATCGAGCACGCCGGGCAATGGTACACTCATCCATCCGCCGACATCTTCCGCCGCTGCTCGCGCTCGCCGCGCTCTTCACGTGGCTGTTCGCGCGGTTCTTCTTCCGGCCGCTCTACATCGCTGAAAGCGATCTCTACGAGAACGGGCTGCCGATCTTCCTCTCGCCCATCTGGAAGTGGTCAAGCTTCGAGTTCAGCGGGCTGCCCGTGCTCGCGGACCCCGCGAACTTCGACTTCTACCTGCCGAACGTCGTCTTCGGGGAGCTGCTGCGGTCGTGGACCGCCGTCGTGATGTCGGGGCCGCTGCTCGCGGCCTGCTTCACGTACGCGTACGTGTTCGGGATGACGCGGTCGAGAACGGCCGCCGTGTTCTCGGCGCTCGCGTTCGGCCTGTCGGAGGACATGCTCGAGCGGCTGCGGCACATCAACCACGTGCACGCCGTCGCGTGGCTGCCGCTGATCGTGCTCGCGCTCGATCGCGTGCGCGCGGCCGCAGGCTCGTCCGCCGACGCGCCGGGCGCGAACGCGGGACGCTGGATCGCCATCGGGGCGTTCGCGGTCGGCAGCTGCATTCTCGCGGGACATCCGCAGCCGGCGTTGTACGTGATGTATTGCGCCGGTTTGTACTCGCTGGTGGGCATCGGCGCAGAAGCCCGGGTACTGGAGGCCGGGTCCTTTCGGACCCGGCAGATCTGCAAGCACGTCGCCTCGACCGCCGCCATGTTCGCGATCGGGATCCTGCTGTCGTCCGTGAAGGCATTTCCGTTGATCGAGGCACGGAACATCGTCGCGCGTAGCGAAGGCCTGACGTTCCAGCGGTTCGTCGGGCCGTCGCTGTCGGCGCCGCAGCTGTTCTCGTTCGTCTTTCCGACCGTGGTTCACGGGCCGGCGACCGAGCTGCCCACCTATGTGGGTCTCGCGACGCTGCTGCTCGCGATCGTGGGCGCGACGCGTCTGCGCTCGAACTGGCGCGTCGGGTTCTGGCTGGTGATGAGCGTCGCGGGCATCGTGTTGGCACTGGGCACGGCGACGCCGCTCGTCACGGCTGCCTATTACGTGCCGCTCTATTCGTGGTTCCGCAACATCTCGCGCCACATGTTCCTGTTTGCGTTCGGCGCCAGCGTCCTGGCGGGCGCTGGCGTCGCGGCATTCGAGCGGCGCGAGGTCTCGCCGCGCGCCCTTCGCACGTCCGCCGGCGTCCTGATCATCGTCATGGTGACCGGGGCCCTGCTGATCCGCGCGCTTCCCGCGTCGTTCCCGCTCGAAGCGCCGCACGGCGAGCCGGGTCCGGGGCCGTTGTCGATCTTCACCATCGGCGTCTGGATACAGTTCGCCATCCTGGCGGCTGTTCTCGCCGTTGCCGGAACGTGGGGCCGGCGGTCATTGTCAGGGGATCGTCGCGCGTGGCTCGCGCCCGCCCTCCTGATCGCGATCCTCGTCGTCGATCTGCTCAACGCGCTCCCGTACGACATCAAGCCGGACGGCGTCGAGATCTACGGCATCAGCGCCGAGGCGACGCGGCCGAGCGTCCACGCGCTCGCGATCGCCCGTGGCCTCGAGCCGACGCAGGCGCGCGCGCTGGCGATTGGCGGGACGCAGCTCGACGAGGTGGTGCCCGCCACCTTTGCCCGCGCCTGGCGCATCCCGATTGCCGGCGGCTACGGCGCGATGCTCGTCGATCGCCTGTCGCGACTCGCCACGATGGGCGCCAACGGCGAAGTGCGTCCCTCGGTGCTCGCGGACGACGACGTCACGCTGGATCTGCTCGCGGTGAAGTACGTCATCGTCAACGCCGACCAGTTGACGGAGCCCGAGCGTCAGCGATGGCTCCGCGGCAGCGGCCGGTGGAGCGAGGCGATGCACTTCAGGACCGCGCGCGACACGGACCGCGGGAAGGACGAAGACGTCGCGGGCGAAACCGACGTCACCGTCTTCGAGAACCGCCGTGCGCTGCCGCGCGCGTGGCTCTCGGGCTCGGTGACGCCGATGGCCGACGCGGCCGCGATCGCCACCGTGAAGTCGTCGCGGCTGCCGGATGGCGGCCGGTTCGATCCGCGAGCGTCCGCGCTGGTGGATCCGGCGAGCGTGCCGCCCGTGTCGCGTGTCCGGCCTGGCGCCTCGGACGTGCGGGTCACGCGCATCGGCGACGGCGACATCGGCATCCGCGTCGCGAGCGAGGGCGGCGGGTTTCTCGTGTTGAGCGAGAATGCCTATCCCGGCTGGCGCGCGCGCGTCGACGGGGGCGACACCCCGATTTACCGCGCCGACGTCACGCTGCAGGGCGTGGTCGTGCCCGCGGGGACGCACCGCGTGGACTTCACGATGGAATCGCGCGCGCTGCGCGCGGGGATGATCGTGAGCGGCATCGCGGCGCTCGTGTGTATCGCGCTGCTGGCGG
>DASQAX010000528.1:0-3597 GCA_035635535.1 Vicinamibacterales bacterium
GCCTTGGAACCGGCCTTCGGCTTCCAGGTGCCCCACACCTTGGCGTTGTTGTCCGTCGGGTCGTCGTCGAGCAGCTGGTACCGCTCGTGGCACTGGTCGCAGGAGACATCAATCCGTTCGCCCGCTTCGGCGAGCGCGTCCGCGTCGTGTTTCTTCGCGACGATCAGGGCGATGTTGGCTGCCTCGCCCACTTCGCGCGCCTTGCGGCGCCAGTCAGTTTCAAAGGCCGCCGGAATCGCGCCGCCGACGCAGCGCCTGCGTCCCGTCATCATCAACAGATTCGTGCTTTCCGCGAGCTCGGTTGCTGCCGCAATGACCTTGTTCCAGTCATCATCGCTCTGCGGCCGGGACTCGTGAACACCGGTCTGGTCAGTGGACGTCGCGACGGCGTTCCACACGCCGGACGCCGACGGCATCACCATGTAGTTCATCAGGTCTTTGACGTAACCCTTCGGCGCCATCGTAGAGGGACCGGTGGTATCGGTCGCCGGTGTGTTTATGGCCGCAGCGCCGGGCAACTGGCAGGGGGCAGCCGCCCTCGTATCTTCTGAAGATCCAGCGCCTTGCTGCGCGCTGGCAACGCCGCCCAGAAACAGTGCGAAAGTGGCGAGAAACATCCACTGGAATGTCCGCATATGACCTCCGAAAAGACGGCGCATCCTGGCGGACACGCTTGTATCGACGAGTTGAGTCCGAATGAATTTTAGTGCACCTGAGACGGCGGCGCAGTCTGAAGAGTTCCTGAACGGCACGTCAGGAATGCACGAAGCGCGGGCATGACACCGCCCCCGGCCGTCAATCGGCAACGACAGGCGGCGTGGGCTTCTCGTTGACGTGGAGCCGGAAGACATCCGGGCGCGCGTAGTGCCCGACCACGTCGAAGTCGTACTTGCCGCGAGCAATCTCTGCCGGATCGATCTCGGCCGTCAGAATCACATCTTCGTTGAACACGGGACCAGCCAGCGTCTGACCGAGCGGACTGATGATGGCGCTGCCGCCGCGCATGATCACGGTTGTCGGGTCGTCTCCCTGAATTGCGGCGTAATCCGCCGGGCAATCGGCGCGGCGCACGTGCTGACACGCCGTCAGCACGAAGCAGCGTCCCTCGAGCGCCACATGCTGCATCGTCGCCATCCACGTGTCGCGGTCGTCCGCGGTCGGCGCGCAGTACAGCTGGATGCCTTTCGCGTACATCGCCATGCGCAGCAGCGGCATGTAGTTCTCCCAGCAGATCACGGCGCCAAGCTTGCCAATCGGCGTATCGAAGACGGGCAGCGTGGATCCGTCGCCGAATCCCCAGATCAGCCGTTCCATCGCCGTCGGCATCAGCTTGCGGTGCTTCCCGAGGAACGTGCCATCGGGCGCGAAGAACACGATCGTGCAATAGAGCGTGCCAATCTCGCGCTCGATGACGCCAATCACGAGGTAGACACCGCTTTCCTTCGCGGTCCGGGCCAGTTGTTCGGTGGCCCATCCGGGAACGTCAATCGCGCTGTCGAAGTACCTGCGGAAGTCGTCACGCCCCTTCGGCGTGCGAAGCCCGACCCGCGCGCCGAAATCGAGGCCTTTCGGATACGCGGACACGAAGGCTTCCGGAAAGACGACAAGGCGCGCGCCGCGCGCCGCCGCATCGGCCGTCAGGTCGCGAACCTTGGCAAGCGTGGCCTTCGGCTCGAAGACTACGGGTGAGCTTTGAACCACGGCGGCAGCAAATCGGCTCGACATTCGAGAAAACCGCGAGCAGTATAGGCGGAAACATATGAAGACCCTGTTGCTGTTCGCCATCACCTCGGGCGTCGCGTCGATCGCCTTCGCGCAGGCGCAGGAAATCACGCTGACCGGCACGCTGCAGGGCGGCCGCATCGCCATTGGCGGCGAGAGCACCGGCTGGGCGCTCGAATACCGCGATGCAACCGGGCAGCATTCGGTGGAGGTGGAGTTGCCGCGCGACCTGATGTCGCGCGCGAGGAGCGGCGCGACGGTGCGCGTGACGGGCACCTTCGCCACGCGCCAATACGTCGAACGCGGGTCGGTCCGGATCTTCCGGGTCGCGCGGCTCGAGGAGACGGTGTCCGCCGCATCCCCCGCCGGACGGCTTCCACAGCTGACGCTCGAGCAGCTCAACGCGCCGCAGAAGGCGCTGGCCGACGAGATCCTGAAGGTGTCGAGCGTCGGCCTTGGCGGGCCGTACAACGCGATGCTTCGCAGCCCCGAGCTCGGCAAGCGGATGTTCGCGGTGCTGGATTACCTGCGCTTCAACACGTCGGTGCCGCGGCGGTTGAACGAGTTCGCCATCCTGATCCAGGCGCGGCTCTGGACGTCGCAGGTGGAGTGGCTGGCGCACTATCCGCTCGCGTTGAAGGAAGGACTTTCCGAGGCGACCGCGGCGGACCTCAAGGCCGGCCGCCGTCCGGCGTCGATGAAGCCGGACGAGGCCGCCGTCTACGACCTGTGCATGGAAATCTCGACGACGCACAAGGTCTCCGACGCGACGTATCGGCGCGCCGCGCAGGTGCTGACCGAACAGCAGCTCGTCGATCTCCTGACGCTCACCGGCACCTACACGACCCTGGCGATGATGATGAACGCCGTCGAGCAGGGCGTGCCGGCCGGAACGACACCGCCCCTCCAGCCCCTCCCCGCGAAGTGACCGTGCCGCGCGGACCGTTGGGGTCCGCGTGGAACCAATCCCCGCCGGCGGTGTCCTATCTGATTGACGCGAGATTCGATAATTAGCTAAGTTGCTAATCATGAAAGGGCGGCCTGCCGCTGGCCACGCGGCGTTCGCGGCGCTCGCCGACCAGACGCGGCGCGACATCCTGAACCTGCTGCGCGACGGGCCGCGAACGTCCGGCCAGATTGCCGACGCGTTCCATTCGAGCTGGCCGACCATCTCGCGCCACCTGGGGGTACTCCGTCACGCCGGCCTGGTGGTGGCCGAACGCCAGGGGCAGGAGATTTATTACGAGCTCAACACATCGGTCTTCCAGGACGTCGTCCGCCATCTGATGGAGCTGATGACACCGGCCGCGCGCACGGGACCGACACGAGCGCGGCGGCGCCGGTCACGCCAGGAGGCTTGAGATGCTTGTCGCTGCGCTCGTCGGCTTCACTCTTCCGGCGGCTGCCGGCGTGATCTACGCATCGCTCCGGCCGCTCTGGGCAGGGCGCGGCCACGCACCCGGCGGTGGTCTCGAGCGCACGTATCGAGGCATCGCTCTCCGCGCAGTTCTCTTCGTCCTCGCGTTGCAGGCGTTGATCGTCCTGAGCCTGACTGGCGCCGGCTGGCTGCGGCCCGTGGCGCCGCGCGCCGTCGTCGTGCTGTTCGGACTGTTTCTCGCGGCGATTGGCGACGCCCTGCCCCGCACGCGACCGAACCTCCTGTTCGGCATTCGTACCGCACGAACGCTCGAAGACCGGCAGCTCTGGATCCGGCTTCACCGCACCGCGGGTTACATCGCCGTCGGCGGCGGCGCGTCCATCGCGATCGCGGGCGCGCTCCTCTCGAAAGACGGGATCGCCTGGGCCGTTTCACTCTCGGCACTCGGCGGCGGCGCCATCCTGGCGGGGGTTTACATCGCGAGCCTTCCGGCGATG
>DASQAX010000529.1:0-12001 GCA_035635535.1 Vicinamibacterales bacterium
GCACGAAGATGAACTTCCATCCCCGGAGCTGCGCGCGGTAGCTGAGATCGAGATCCTCGGTCAGCGTATCGTGCTGCCAGCCGCCCGCATCCGCGATCGCGTCGCGCCGCCAGATGCCCGCCGTGCCGTTGAAGTTGAAGAAGAGTCCCGAGCGGTTCCGGCCGCCGTGCTCGAGCACGAAATGCGCGTCGAGCAGGATCGACTGCACCTTCGTCAGCAGCGAGTAGTCCTGGTTGATGTGCCCCCAGCGCGCCTGCACCATGGCGATCTGCGGATCGCTGAAGAAATGGATCGTGCGCTGCAGGAAGTCGGTGGTCGGGATGAAGTCGGCGTCGAAGATGGCGATGAACCGTCCCTTCGCCACCCTGAGCCCCGCGTCGAGCGCGCCCGCCTTGTAGCCGGTGCGATCGGCGCGATGCATGTACGTGATGTCGATCCCCTGCGCCGCGTTGCGGCGCACCGCGCGCTCCGCGATGCTCGTCGTCTCGTCGGTGGAGTCGTCCAGCACCTGAATCTCGAGCAGCTCGCGCGGATAATCGATCTGGCAGACCGCGTCGATCAGCCGGTCCGCGACGTACATCTCGTTGTAGATCGGCAGCTGGATAGTGACCGGCGGCAGCTCCGCGAGCGGCGCGCCCGGCACCGGCACCTTGTCCTTGTTCTTCATGTACAGATAGACCAGGTAGTACCGGTGCCACCCGTACACGGCGAGAATGACGAGAACGAAGAAATATGTGCCCAGGATCAGGGTTTCGCTGGGGGTCATAGGGCAGGAGCGGACGCGATACGCACGTTCAGTAATTATACGGATACGGTCGTGCAGCAGGAAGCCACCAAAATGTCGCCATGACCAGCTTGGAGCTACAAGAACTGCTGGACGCGGTGCGAGCCGGAACGGTTGACTCGGCTGCCGCCGTGGATCGGATCTGCGCCGCGATGCGCGCGGCGCCGTTCGAGGATCTCGGCTTCGCGCGCGTCGATACACATCGAGAGCTGCGCCAGGGATTTCCCGAAGTCATACTCGGGCTTGGGAAGACGCCGGCGCAGATTGCCGCAATTGCCGCACGAATCATCGCGCGGGGACGGCCGCTGCTCGTCACGCGCGCGCAGCCGGAGGCGTTCGAGGCCGTGCGCGCGGTGGCGCCAGCCGTTCGCTATCACGCCGATGCGCGGGCGATTACGCTCGCGCAGGGCGAGGTCCCCCGCGGCCACGGGACGATCGTCATCGCCTGCGCCGGCACGTCCGACCTGCACGTCGCGGAAGAGGCGGCCGTGACCGCGGAGATCATGGGCAATCCGATCGACCGCCTCTACGACGTCGGTGTTGCCGGCATTCATCGCATCCTGAGCGAGCAGGCACGCATCCAGGGCGCGCGCGTCATCATCGTCGTCGCCGGGATGGAAGGCGCGCTGCCGAGCGTCGTCGCGGGTCTCGTCAGCGTGCCCGTCATCGCCGTGCCGACCAGCGTCGGCTACGGCGCCAGCTTCGGCGGCATCGCGGCGCTGCTCGGCATGCTCAACAGTTGCGCCAATGGCGTCGCCGTGGTGAACATCGACAACGGATTCGGCGCCGCGGCGATGGCCAGCCTGATCAACCACCTGTGAACGCCAACGTCCTTCGAGCCCTCGAGTTCGATCGCATCGTGGAGGCCGTCGCGGATCTCGCGGTCACGCCAACGGGTCACGAGGAGCTCCTCCAGCTGCACCCGTTGACGGATCCGGCGGCGGTGGCCTTCGCGCAGAAAGCGACGACCGAAGGGACGCGGTTTCTCGCCGACCATCCCGGGTTTCCGCTGCGTGCGCCATCCGACCTCGAGGCCATCATCGACGCGCTCGGCGTCGAAGGGCGCGCCCTGGAGGCGGGGCGCCTCGTCTCGTTGGCCGATTACCTCGAATCGATCGAGCATTCGCGCGCCGCGGTGAGACACGCGACGACCATGTTCCCGATCCTGAGAGAGCTGGTCGAGCGCATCGCGTCGTTCAAGGGCGAGATCGCGGACGTCCGGAAGAAGATCGACCCGTCCGGAGACGTCGCCGACAACGCCAGCCCGGCGCTCGCGAGCATCCGCGACCGGCTCCGCCGGCAGCGCGCGAAGCTGCGGACGACGCTCGAGTCGTTCCTGCGGGGACGCGACACGTCCAAGTACCTGCAGGAGCAGGTCGTCACCGATCGCAACGGCCGCTACGTGCTCGTCGTCCGCGCCGAGCACCGGTCGGCGATTCCCGGCATCGTGCATGGCTCGTCCGCCAGCGGCGCCAGCCTCTTTCTCGAGCCGTTGACCACCGTCGAGGTCAACAACGACATCGTCGCGCTCGAGGAGCAGGAGGCGGAGGAAGTCCGTCGCATCCTGCTGGCGCTGACGGATCAGTTCCGGGGCAGGCCGGACGACCTGCGCCGGACGATTGACGTCGCGACCGCGCTCGACGTCATCCAGGCGCGCGCGCGGTTTTCGGGAAAACTGGGCGGTGTCGAGCCGGGGCTCTCGACCGACGGGACGTTCGAGCTGCGAGGCGCACGGCACCCGTTGCTCGTTCCGGGAGCCGGGATCGGGGATCCGGAAGCCGATCCCGTCCCCAACGACGTTCTCCTGATCCCGCCGACGCGGGTGATGCTCATCACGGGACCGAACACGGGCGGCAAGACGGTCGCCCTCAAGACCGCCGGCCTGCTCGCGCTGATGGCGCAGGCCGGCCTTCACGTGCCCGCCGAACACGGCTCGCGGCTGCCGGTGTTCCGTTGCGTCTTCGCGGACATCGGCGACGAGCAGTCGATCTCCGCCAGCCTGAGCACCTTCTCCGCGCACATCACCAACGTCGTGTCGATGGACCAGCACCTCGATCTCCCGGCGCTGGTGCTGCTCGACGAGGTGGGCGCCGGGACCGATCCCGTCGAGGGCGGCGCGCTCGGCATCGCGGTGATCGACCATTTCCGCCGGCGCGGCGCGCACCTGATTGGGACGACACATTACGACGCGCTGAAGTCGTACGCGTCGACGACCGAAGGTGTCACGAGCGCGGGGTTCGGATTCGACCCGGAGTCGTTCGCGCCGACCTACAGGCTGATGTACGGCTCCCCCGGCCGCAGCCTGGCGATCGAGATCGCCGCGCGCCTGGGGATGCCGCGGTCGGTCGTTGCCGCCGCGCGTGACAACCTCACCGAGGAGCAGAAGCAGCTGGCCGACCATCTTGCGCGCGTGGACAAGGACCTGCGCGCGCTCGAGCAGGAACGGCGTCAGCTGTCGCAGCAGCGCGCCGCGGTCGCGGAGTCCGAAAAGAAGCTGCGTGGCCGCGAGGAGTCGGTCCGCGAGCGCGAGGAGACGTTCCGCCGCCGGCTCGACACGAAGCTCGACGATCAGCTGCGCGACGCGCGGCGGAGGATCGACGAAGTCATCGACGAGCTGAAGAACCGCGCGCCGAGGTTGGTGAACACCGGGGAGACCGGTGCCGCCCGGTCCGAAGCCCGCGCCGCCATTGATTCGATAGTAGGGCGGGTCGGACTCGACACCGGGGCCACATCGAGTACGACCCGGCGAGAAGCCGCCGAGGCCGCCGGTCCCATCGAGATCGGCACGCGCGTGGTGGTGGGAGGACTCGACCTCGAGGGAACCGTCGTCGAATTGCGCGGCAACCAGGCCGAAATAGACGTGCGCGGCAAACGCATGCGCGCGAAACTGAAGGACCTGCGCGCCATTGGGGGATCGCCCCCACCCGCGACGGTGAGAGTGAACGTCGATCTGCAACCCCGCGAAGGATCGCTGTCAGAATTGAACGTGATCGGGCAGACGGTGGACGAAGCGATCACCCGCCTCGAGAAATTTCTTGATGAAACAACCGTGACGGATCAGCATACGATCCGTATCGTCCACGGCCACGGCACCGGGCAGCTTCGGCGCGCCATCGCCGCGTTTCTCAAAGATCATCCGCTCGTCGCCAGCTACAAGCTCGCCCCTCAGAACGAAGGCGGCGGCGGCGCTACGATCGTGGAACTCAAAGACTGACGAAATGCAAAATTCAAAATGCAAAATGCAAACGCTACATGAATCGAAACCACGGGATGAAGGCGCATCGACATTCACCCCGTTGTCTCGAAACATCTAGTGTTTGCATTTTGCATTTTGCATTTTGAATTTCCTGATGCCGTTGTTCCCGCAGCGTTTCATCGACGACCTGAAGCACCAGGCCGACATCCTCGTCGTGATCCAGGACTACGTGTCGCTGAAGAAGACCGGCGCCACCTACAAGGGGCTCTGTCCGTTTCACGGCGAGAAGACGCCGTCGTTTCACGTCCACCGCGACAAGGGATTCTTCCACTGTTTCGGCTGTGGTGCCGGCGGCGACGTCTTCAAGTTCCTCGAGCTGCACGAGAAGGTTGGCTTTGCCGATTCGGTGAAGCTGCTCGCACAGCGCTTCGGCGTCGTGCTGCCCGAGATGGAGGAGACCGACGAGCAGCGCACCAACGCCGCGGAGCGCGAAACGCTGCTGAACGTCCACGAGGCCGCGGCCGCGTGGTTCCGCGAGCAGCTCGCGGGCCAGGCGGGCGCGCGCATCCGAAGGCAGATCGACGCGCGCGGCATCACCGACGCCACCGGCCAGGCGCTCGGGCTCGGCTTTGCGCCCAGCAGCCGCGACGCGTTGAAGACGGCGCTGCTCGCCAACGGCTTCTCGCAGGGGGTGCTGCTGCGCGCCGGCCTGATCGTCCAGCGGGACGACGGCTCGGTGATCGATCGGTTCAGGAACCGGCTCATGATTCCGATCTGCCGCGACAGCGGGTCGGTGATCGCATTCGGCGGCCGCGCCGTTGATCCAGATCAGCAGCCGAAGTACCTCAACTCGCCCGAGACGCCGATCTATTCGAAGGGACGAACGCTCTACGGCCTGAACTTGAGCAAGAACGCGATCCGGCAACGCAAGTTCGCGATCCTCGTGGAGGGTTACTTCGACTTCGCACAGGTGTACCAGGCGGGCTTCGAGGGGGTCGTCGCGTCGTGCGGAACCGCGCTCACGCCGCAGCAGGCGCAGCAGCTGCGCCGGTTCACGAACAAGGTGGTGCTGAGTTTCGATCCCGACACCGCCGGACAGGGAGCGGCGGCGAAATCGTGCGAGATGCTCGTCGCCGAAGGGTTCGCCGTCAACGTCGCGGTGCTGCCGGCCGGCGACGACCCGGATACGTTCGTCCGGAAGACCGGCGCGAGCGGCTACGCCGAACTCCTCGAACACTCGACGCCGTACCTGGAATACCTGCTGGATCGCGCGGCGGCCGCCCACAACCTGAACACCGACGAGGGGCGAGTCAGCTTCCTGGGTGACATGCTTCCGGTTGCAGGGAGAATTCCGGACGCCGCCATGCGCGACCGGTTCGCCGATCGTCTCGCCTTCAAGGCGCGCGTGACCGACGAAGTTGTGCGCGCGGAGATAAGAAGGGCGGTCGTCCAGCGGCAGCCGGCATTGACAAACCGTGAAGTGCCGAGCTTCGGCCAGGTCACGAAGGCCGAAAAAGGACTGATTTGGCTGCTGGTCCACCAGCCGGCGGACGCCCTGGGCGCCCTGGCGGCCCTCGATGGCCCGGATTTTGACGGTCTCGCGTCCAGATCCGCACTGGAAATCGCTCGAAAACTGAACGAAGATAAGGGGTTCTCACCATCTGCACTTCTCGAGCGTCTAACAATGGTGGATGCCCAGCTCGTGACGGCCATCGCGAGCGAAGGCGAAGCGCACGTGAGCGACGCTCACGAATGCGTCCGCAGTCTCAAATGCCGCCGCTGGGAGCGGGAGAGTGCGGCGATTCAGCGTGAGATCGATCGGCTCCAGGAAGCCGGCGCCGACGCCGGAGAGAAACTTCAGGAACTGCTCGTTCGTAAGTACGACGTCATCCGGCGGATCAATACCCTCATCTAGCCGAGTGGAGGAATATGGCTCTGTCGATTGAAGAACGTTACGACGAAGTACGCCAGCTCATTCAGGTTGGCAAGGAGAAGGGGTATCTCCTGTTCGACGAGGTCAACGAGATGCTTCCCTCGGAGATCACCTCCGCCGAGGATCTCGACGACCTGTTCAACGCGTTCTCGACGGCCGGCATCGAGGTCGTCGACTCCGACAAGGCGTACCGCGGCGAGAAGGACTTCGATCGAGATGGTTCCGAGGAAGGCCCCGAGCTCGACCTGACGCCGGGCGCGCTCGACAAGACGAACGACCCGGTCCGGATGTACCTCCGCGAGATGGGCACGGTGCCGCTGCTCACGCGCGAGGGCGAGGTGGCCATCGCCAAGCGCATCGAGCGCGGCAAGCTCGCGGTCATCAAGTCGATCTCCCGCACGCCGACCATTGCCAAGCGCATCCTCGTCATCGGCGATCAGCTGCGCGCCGGCGAGCGCACCATCCGCGAGCTCGTGATCTTCAGCGACGAGGAGATCACGGACGAAGTGATCGACGACCGCAAGGCCGAGGTGCTCGATCAGATCGGTGAGGTCCAGAAGGCCCGGCTCAACTACGTCAAGCTGGCCGAGAAGATGGACGGCATCTCCCGCACGCACGAGCGGAAGAAATTCCGCAGGGCGCGCATCAAGTCGCTGCGTGCGCGCATCGAGGTGTCGCGCGGCATCCGCCGCATCGAGTTCACCGAGACGATGAAACGCCGGCTCATCGACGAGGTGAAGGACGCGGTCGACGCGGTGCAGCGCGTGCAGCGCGATTACGATGCGGTCGAGCGCCAGATCAATCCGCGAGCAAAGGTCAAGGGCGCACCGAAGCTGAAGGAAGAGGAGAAGAAGAACCTCCTCAGGAAGCAGAAGGACATCAAGGCGCTGGTCAAGGGGATGATCGACGACCTCGAGGAGACGCCCGAGCGCCTCCGCCGGACGATCGAGGTCATCCAGCGCGGCGAGGCGCAGGCCGAGCAGGCGAAGAAGGAGCTGGTCGAGGCCAACCTCCGTCTCGTCGTCTCGATCGCGAAGAAGTACACCAACCGCGGGCTGCAGTTCCTCGACCTGATCCAGGAAGGGAACATCGGCCTGATGAAGGCCGTGGACAAGTTCGAGTACCGCCGCGGCTACAAGTTCTCGACCTACGCGACGTGGTGGATCCGGCAGGCGATCACGCGCGCGATTGCCGACCAGGCGCGCACCATCCGCATCCCGGTCCACATGATCGAGACGATCAACAAGCTGATTCGCACCTCGCGCGCGCTCGTGCAGGAGCTCGGGCGCGAGCCGACCTCAGAGGAGATCGCCAAGCGGATGGACATCCCGGTCGCGAAGGTCCGCAAGGTCCTCAAGATCGCGCAGGAGCCGATCTCGCTCGAGACGCCCATCGGCGAGGAGGAAGATTCGCATCTTGGCGACTTCATCGAGGACCGCAACATCGTCTCGCCGGCCGAGGCGGTGATAAACCTGAACCTCAAGGAGCAGACCGAGTCGGTGCTCAAGACGCTGACGCCGCGCGAGGAGAAGGTGATCAAGATGCGGTTCGGCGTGGGCGACGGCAGCGAGCACACGCTCGAGGAGGTCGGGCAGAACTTCGCGGTCACGCGCGAGCGCATCCGGCAGATCGAGGCGAAGGCGCTGCGCAAGCTGCGGCACCCGTCGCGGTCGAGGAAGCTGAAAGCGTTCCTGGAGGGCCGGACGTAAGTTGAAGAAGTGGAAAAGTGGAAAAGTGGAAAAGTAAGTTGAAAGTGCCCCGGGCGTCCTTCGAACTTACTTCTTCCACTTTTGAACTTTTGAACTTTTCCACTTGCAACCGAAGGTTGCCTGGGCCCGTAGCTCAGCGGTTAGAGCGGCCGGCTCATAATCGGTTGGTCCCAGGTTCGAATCCTGGCGGGCCCACTCAAGTCGAAGTTGAAAAGTTGAAAAGTGGAAAAGTGGAAAAAGTAAGTTCCAGGTCAACCGGCAGCACTTCCAGACTTACGACTTCCACACCTACGACTTCAAAACTTACTTCTTCCACTTTTCCACTTCTCCACTTTTCCACTTCAGCCGATGTCTCCTGATCTCGAGCATCTCATCGAGCTCCAGAACCTCGAGACCGCGATCGAGGAGTCGCGGCGGCGCATCGCCGCGCATCCGCAGCGTGTCGCGGACGCCGACGCGCGTCTCGCGCACGCCCGCGAAGCCCTCGAGGACGCACGACAGCGGCTCAAAACAAGCCAGGAAGCGCGCCGCGAGCAGGAGAAGGAAGCCGCCGTCTACCAGTCCCGCCTCTCGAAGTTCAAGGATCAGCTCTCCGCGGTCAAGACCAACAAGGAATACCAGGCGATGCAGCACGAGATCGAGGCCGCGCAGAGGGAGCTCGGCGTGGTCGAGGAGCGCGTGCTCGAACGGATGATGGAAGCCGACGCGGTGACCGCGGAGATCAAGAAAGCGGAGCAGGCGCTCGCGGCGGAGCAGAAGGCCGTGGACGCGGAGAAGAAGACGCTCGCCGAGGAGCTGACGACCGTCGAGGCCGCGCTCGAGGAGGCGACCGGGAAGCGATCCGCGCGCATCGCGTCGCTGCCCCCGCAGCTGGTCGCGCTCTTCGAGCAGGTGGCGCGCGCGCGCAAGGGCGTGGCGATCACGACGGCCACGCGCGATGGCCTCTGCGCCGCGTGCCACGTGCGCCTCCGTCCGCAGGTGTTCCAGGAAATCCGGCGCAACGACCAGATCATCCAGTGCGCCAGCTGCAATCGCATCCTCTACTACATCCCGCCGCCCCCCGCCGTCGAACCCGCGGTTACGCACGCCCCGTGAGCCAGCCATCGTTGTTCGGTCCCGCCGAGGGACGCCGATCCGCGCGCGTCAACATTGACGGCGGGTCGCGCGGCAATCCCGGACCAGGCGGCTACGGCGTCCACATCGAGCAGGACGACGGGACGGTCGTCGAGCTCAAGGGAGCGATCGGTCTGACCACGAACAATGTCGCCGAGTACAGCGGCTTGATCGCGGCCTTGCAATGGGCGGCCGCCAACGCGATATCGAAGCTCCACGTCCGTGCCGATTCGGATCTGCTCGTGAAGCAGATGCGCGGCGAATACCGCGTGAAGAGCCCCGGACTGCAGCCGCTCTTCGAGCAGGCGCGCGCCCTCACCCGCCAGATCGGCGACGTGACGTTCGAGCACGTGCGCCGCGAGCTCAACAAGGACGCAGACCGCCTCGCCAACGAGGCGATGGACGAAGCCGCAGCCGGATGACTGCGCGACTGGCGGCGCTCCTCGTCGTAATACTCGTCTGCCCCGCCGCGCTGCGCGCGCAGGAGGCCGCCCAGATCACCGTTCGCGCCGTTCGCCTGACGCAGCCGCTGGTCATCGACGGGCGCCTCGACGAGGCGGTCTACAGCACGCTCGAGCCGACGCCCCCGTTCCGGCAGCAGGAGCCCCAGGTTGGCGAGCTGGCGACCGAGCAGACGGAGATGTGGGTGCTCTTCGACGACCGCAACGTCTACGTGTCCGCGCGCATGCACGACAGCGCACCCGATCGCATGGTCGCCGACGAGATGCGCCGCGACGGCAGCCTCTTTCAGAACGAGCACCTCGTGGTCGTCTTCGATACGTTTCACGATCGCCGTACGGCGTTTTACTTCCAGACCAATCCGCTCGGCGGGATCCGCGACGCGCTCATCCTCGACGAGAACAACGCGAACTACGACTGGAACACCGTCTGGGACGTGAAGGTGAACCGCGACGAGACGGGCTGGACCTCCGAGATGGTCATTCCGTTCAAGTCGCTCCGCTACCCGACGGGCAAGGAGCAGACCTGGGGCTTCAACGCACGCCGCTGGGAGCGCCGCATCAACGAACACTCGCTGCTGTCGATTACGCCGCCGGGCACGCCGCCGAACAACTCCGTCCAGCGGCTCGCGTCGGCCGCGACGCTGGTCGGCATCGAGGTGCCGCCGCCCGCGCGCAACATCGAGCTGAAGCCCTACGGCGTGTCGAACCTCACGACCAACCGCGTGTCGACGCCGCCGGTGTCGAACAGGTTCGACCGCGACATCGGCATCGATGCGAAGTACGGCATCACGAGCAACGTGACGCTCGACCTGACGGTGAACACCGACTTCGCGCAGGTCGAGATCGACGAGCAGCAGGTGAACCTCACGCGGTTCAGCCTGTTCTTTCCCGAGAAGCGCGACTTCTTCCTCGAGGGCCAGGGCATCTTCGACTTCGCGAACGCCACGGGCGGCGGCTTTCGCGCGCCGGATGCGCCGATCATGTTCTTCTCGCGCCGCATCGGCCTCGACGGCGGCCAGCCGGTGCCGATCAGAGGCGGCGCGCGCCTGACGGGCCGGGTAGGGAAAACGTCTGTCGGCCTGCTCGAGATTCAAACGGACGAGGGCGCGGTCGATCCCGCGCGCGGAACGGCGCCGGCGCCCGCCGCCAACTTCCTGGTCGCGCGCGTCAAGCGCGACATCCTGCGGCGCAGCAACATCGGCATCATCGCCACACGCCGATCGTCCCGTCCCTCGGCGAGCTCGGGACGCCCCGAGGATCTCGAGGGGCGCACCGGCGCGTCGGGCGCCAACACGCTGGCTGGCGTGGATACGAGCTTCAACTTTTTCGAGAACGTGCAGGCAGGCTCCTATTACGCGCGGTCGGACACGCCGGGGTTGAGCGGCAACGCCAGCAGCTACCGCGGCTACTTCCGCTACGTCCACGACCGCTATGGTCTGGATACCGAGCGCATGAAGGTCGGCGATGCGTTCAACCCGGAAGTGGGATACGTGCCGCGGCTCGACGTGACGCGCACCGACATGGTCGCGCGCTTCAGCCCCCGCATCCGCTCCGTGCGGAGCCTGCGCAAGCTCGAATGGAACGCGGAGGTCGAGCGCTTCGTCAACGGGCGCCGCCAGCTCGAGACGCGCGTCGCATCGGGCACGTTCCGTATCGAGTTCAACAGCAGCGACGTGCTCACGGCGACGTATCGGAACGATTACGAGTTCGTCACCCAGCCGTTCAGGGTCTCCGGCGGTCCCCGGCTGCCGATCGGTCTCTACGAGTTCAATGAGGGCGTGCTGCAGTTCAACGCCGGCGCGCAGCGCAAGGTCAGCGGCCGGTTCACGCTCACCGCGGGCGAATTCTATTCAGGGCATCGGCAGCAGGTCGAGTACAACGGCCGCGTCAAGGTGTCCAGCCAGCTTGCCTTCGAGCCGCGCATCCTCGCCAGCCACATCACGCTGCCCGAGGGGGCCTTCACGACGAAGCTGCTTGGCGCGCGGACGACCTACACGGTGACGCCACGCATGTTCGTCAGCGGGCTCGTGCAGTACAACTCGAGCCTCAACACGCTCGAATCGAACATCCGCTGGCGGTGGGAGTATCGGCCGGGCAGCGACCTGTTCGTCGTCTACACGGACGGCCGCGACACGTTCGGTCCGCGGTCGGCGGTGCTCATGAACCGCGGCGTGGCGATCAAGGCCACGCGGTTACTTCGCTTCTAACCTCGCCTGCCTGACCCCGCCTACCCGGCGCGTCGAGCGCCAACGGAATTCGTAACGTCTTACGAATCGCGATGTGCAATCGCGCGATCCACGTATGCAAACTGTCACGAAAACGGATTGACTGCGATTCCGTCACGCAATACAAAGGCGGCTTCCCACTCATCGTTCCCTGGGACAACACGCGGCCGTGCAAGCCGCAATCATTCCGTATCGGGCCTGTCAGGGGCCAATAGTTAGTAATGGTCAGCAATAAAGGAGCAACCCCATGAAGAGTCGGTCGCGGATCGTATTCGGCGCCGCACTAGCACTGACACTGGCGCTTCCGGTACTCGGACGCGCAGACGGTAAGGACGGTAAGGACAATGACAGACCGGCAAAGGAGTGGACCGTCAACTTCGGCCAGCCGACGCCTCAGACGCCGGATGCGGCTACCACGCCCCCTGCGCCTCCAAGCGCCGGCGCAGCGGTCACCCACTTCCTGGACCCGAACGACCTCACTATCGTCAAGGGCGACTCCGTCAATTTCATCGTGAACGGTGGTGGCCACGGCATCGCGATTCATCCGGTTTCGAAGAAGACCACTCGCGCGGACATCGCG
>DASQAX010000530.1:0-5721 GCA_035635535.1 Vicinamibacterales bacterium
GGCCCGGAGCTGTCCCGACATCAAAGTCGCGGCCGGCGGGCTGCTGGAGCTCCAGGTTCCGTTTCAGTGTCTCGACGTGTCGAAGGACTCGACCGTCGCCTTCATCGTGTCGCTGAACCGCGAGGGCGCCGAAGTGGAACACTACCCGCGGCACCAGCCGATCGAGCTGCAGGTGCCGGACGAGCGGTTCCCGGCGAAGAACTGGACGGCGTGATCTGGCTGGTTGGTAGGTGGTGGGTTGTGGATGGTGGGTCGTGGCGTCGCGTAGCTAATCTTTCATAGTTAACATAATATCTATTATGCGACCCAATAGACTTGGCTGAGTAAACCCGCGACTTGGGCCTACAGCGCCCTAAACCAGCCAACGGCAGACGGCCAACGATAAACGGCTAGCGACGAACGGCGGCCCGCTACCGCGCCGCGCGCAGCTCCTTGATGATCGCCTCGAGCGCCGTGATGATCTCGCTCTTGTCGACCCTGCCTTTGCGGAAGCTCATTCGCAGGTTGAACTGCTTCGTCTCCGGGCGGAACGCAAAGACGAACGGCTTGGGACGCCCGGACGTCGCCGTGGCGGTCTCTTTCCGCACGTCCTGGCGCGTGACGCCGTTGCCGCCGTGCACGAGGCGCTCGACGAGCGTCATCATCTTCTTCGGGTCCGACTGCCGGACGATCTGCAGCAGCGTGGACTTCGAGGTAATGTCGGCCAGCCGACATAGATTGCGGACCTCGTCGGGCATGTTGTTCAGCGACAGCGATTCGGTGATCGCCGTGCGCGATTTCCCGAGCTTCCGCGCCATGTCCTCGTGCGTGTAGTCGCACTTCTGCGCGAGTTGATGCAGCGCCTCGGCCTCTTCGAACGCCGTCAGGTCCTTCCGCTGGAGGTTCTCGACCAGCGCCAGTTCGAGCACCTCGGCGTCGTCCACCTCGCGCACCACGACCGGCACCTCGCGCAGCCCGACCTGGACCGCGGCGTGGTACCGGCGCTCGCCCGCGATGATCTGGTAGCGGCCGCGGCGCTGCCGGACGATGAGCGGCTCGATGATGCCCTTCTCGGACACCGAGGCCATCAGCTCCGACAGGTCGCCCATGACCTGCCGCGGCTGGTTCGGGTTCGGGTCGAGCAGCTCGATCGAGATCAGCCGGCCGACCGGCGCGCCTGCCGAGGCGGCCAGCGCCTCGACGTAGTGCTCGTCATGCCGCATCCGCAGCGTCTCAGGCAGTCCGCGCTTCGACACGTTCGATGACCTCCTCGCAGAGACTGTAGTAATCGGTCGCGCCCGACGAGCCCGGGGCAAAGGTGAAGATCGATTCCTTGTAGGCGGGGCTCTCCTCCAGCCGCACGCTCTTGGCGATCACGGTGTCGAAGACCTTCCCGCCGAACACCTTCTGGATCTGCTCGCGGATGTCGCGCGCCAGCGCGGTCCGCTTGTCGTGCATCGTGATGACGACGCCGAGGATGCGGAGCGCCGGGTTCGGGCGCTGCCGCACCTTCTCGATGGTCTCGAGCAGGTCGTCGGTCCCTTCGAGCGCGAAGTACGACGACTGGATCGGAATCAGGAGGTGCGTCGCCGCGACCAGCGCGTTCACGGTCAGCAGGCCGAGCGCCGGCGGACAATCGATGACGATGTTGGCGAAGTCGCCGTTGAGCGCCTGGATCTTGTCCTTGAGGCGGAAGTGCGCGTCGAGCTCCCCGACCAGCCGCGACTCGAGCTTGGCGAGGCCGATCCGCGCCGGCGCAATGAAGAGGTTGTCGACGGGCGCCGGCAGGATCACATCGGAGAGCGCGCAGGAGTCGGTGATCGCGTCGTAAGTGCTGCGCGTGATCGTCCGCAGGTCGAGAAAGGAGATGCTGCTGTTGGCCTGGGGGTCGAGATCGATGAGCAGCGTCTTCTTGCCCCGCAGGGCGAGCGCCGCGGCAAGGTTCACGGCGGTTGTCGTCTTGCCGACGCCGCCCTTCTGGTTGGCGATCGCAACGATCATCAGGCGTGATCTAACTGCAGGGGCAGAGTGGAACTGATTCTAGGGATAGTGTGCTGATGTGTCAAACACCCCAAAGGGTGGGGGCTCCAAGCAGGTATCGGGTATCAGGTTTCAGGCGTGGTCCAGGTTTCAGGCGGTACGAGGTAAGAGGCGCATGTCGGCCGGCCGACATTCAGGCTGTCGGCCGACGCGTCACATCTTGTACTTGCCGAGCTCTTCGGGATCGAGGCTCTCGAGCCACTTCTGCAGGCGGTCGCTGTCGGTTCGCTCGGCGTTGAAGTCCACCGTCTTCGCGGTGTCGATGACGTTCTCCTCGACGAGGATCGGCGAGCGCGTGCGGAGCGCCAGCGCGATGGCGTCGCTCGGCCGCGCGTCGATCGCGACCCGCTCGCCGCGCACGGTGAGATGGATGACGGCGTAGAAGGTGTTGTCCTTGAGGTCGCAGACCACCACGCGATCGACCTGCCCGTCCAGGTCGGTGATGATGTTGCGGAGCAGGTCGTGCGTCATCGGACGCGGCGTCGCGACGTTCTCGATCTGCAGCGCGATGGCGTTGGCTTCGAAGATCCCCACCCAGATCGGCAGCACGCGATCGCCCTCCTTGTCCTTCAGGATCACGATCGGCATGTTGGTGACCGGGTCCACCATCAGCCCCTTGATGGTCATCTCAATGAGCATCGGCTGTCGCCCTTCGCACGTTTGGTACCACCGCGTCGCCCCACAGGCTGTGCGGCCCCGCTCGGTGGATCCGGACCGGAATCGTCCGGCCTATCCAGTCTGACGCATTTCCGCCGTCCGGGATCCGGGATCCGGGATCCGCGGGCCGTCGTTGCAGGTTCCCCGTTTCACGTCCCGGAATCGCAGAGTTGACGACCGTATTGCCACTGGTCCGGCCTGAGATTTCCGAGTCGTGCCGCCGGCCGGCCGAATCGATCAGCACCTCGACGGTGGAGCCAACCGCCCGCTCGTGCAGCCGCGTCTGAATCTCCCGCTGCAGCGACTGCAGCGCGACGATGCGAGCCGTCTTCTCGTTCTCGCTCACGTCATCGGGCAGCCGCTTCAGCGCCAGCGTGTTCGGCCGCGGCGAATACTTGAACGAGAACATGCTGTGATACTGCGCCGTCTCCGTCAGCGAGAGCGTCTCCTCGAAGTCGGCGGCCGTCTCCCCCGGAAAGCCAACAATCATATCGGTCGAAAGCGTCGCCTCCGGGACCGTCTCGCGAATCTCCGCGACCAGGGCCAGGTAGGACTCCCTCGTATAACGACGCCGCATCGCCCCGAGGACACGCGACGAGCCGGACTGCACCGGCAGGTGCAGGTGCTTGCAGACCTTCGGCAGGTCGCGCACGGCTTCGATGAGCCGCCGCCCCGTGTGGCGCGGGTGCGGGCTCGCGAACCGGATGCGCTCGATCCCGGGAACCTCGTTGACCTCCGCGAGCAACGCCGCGAAATCGCACGAGGGATCGTCCGGCGCCTGGTAGTGGTTCACGATCTGGCCGAGCAGCTGCACTTCGCGGCGGCCCGAATCGGCGGCTTCGCGCACGTCCGCCAGGATGTCGGCCTTCGCGCGCATGCGCTCGTGGCCGCGGGTGTACGGCACCACGCAGAACGCGCAGTGGTCATTGCACCCCTCGATAATCGTCACGTAGGCCTTCACCGGATCGCCGCGCCGTGTGATCCCGAGCGGAAACGTCACGTCGTCCCACGGGTTGATGTCGATCTTGGCAAACGGCGAGCGCGCGGCTTTCTCGACGAGCGCCGGAAGCATCTTGAGCCGCTGGGTGCCGAGGACGAGGTCGATGACATGGCCGTTGGATTTCTTCAGGAGCGCGCCGCCCTCCTGTTGCGCGACGCACCCGGCAACCGCCACGACCGGCTTATGGCCCGTCTCCTGTTCCAGTACGCGAATTTCGCCAAGCCGCGTGTACAGCTTCTCCTCCGCGTGTTCCCGCACGCTGCACGTATTGATGACGATGACGTCGGCGTCGATCTGTTCCGTCGTCGGCTCGTAGCCGGCCTGGTCGAGCAGACCGGCCATGCGCTCGGAGTCGTGGAAGTTCATCTGGCAACCGAACGTCTCGATGAGGTACTTCTTCGCCACTGGACTTTCGCTTTCGCCTTTCGCTTTCGCCCACGGCGGGTCCGAAAGGACCCGCCCTACGGGATCGACCTACGTACCGCGGCCTGCCTTGCGCGCTCGAGTAGGCCGGGTCCTTTTGGACCCGGCGTCCAGGAGTTCGCGGGCACTCGCCCGAACCTGCTCGGTCACCGACGCTCCGCCGATCATACGCGCCACCTCTTCGACGCGGCCGGCGTCATCGAGGCGCTCGACGCGCGTCACGGTCCGGCTTCCGCGCACGGACTTCTCGATCATGAACTGCGCGTCCCCGCGCGCCGCAATCTGCGGGAGGTGCGTGATGCAGAGCACCTGGAACTGTTCGCCGAGCGCCTGCAGCCGCGAACCGACGACATCCGCCACCCTGCCGCCGATGCCGGCGTCCACTTCGTCGAAGATCAGCGTCCTGGCACCCCGGCCCGCGGGCGTCGCGCTCCCCGGCGTACCGGTCGCGTCGTTGGCCGCGAGCGTCTTGAGCGCGAGCATCACGCGCGACAGTTCGCCTCCGGACACGATGCGCGCGAGCGGCCGCAGATCCTCACCCGGGTTCGGCGAGATGAAGAACTCCGCCTGGTCGATGCCACGCTCGCTCCATGCCTCCGGCGGCAGCTCGCCGTCGTTGAAGCGCACCTCGAACCGCGTGCGCGCCATCGCGAGCTCGGCGAGCAGCGCTTCGAGCTCGCGCGCGAACGTCACGGCTGCCGCCCGACGCCTTTGCGACAGCCCGCGCGCGAGGTCGAGATATGTCGAGGTCGCGCCTTCGAGCGCCTTCGCCAGCGCGTCCGCGCCCTCGCCCGCGCCGGTCAACAGCTCGCGCTCGCGCGCAAGCGCCGCGCCCGTGTCGATCACCTCCTGCAGCGTGGGACCGTATTTCCGCTTCAGGCGCTCCATCAGCGCGAGCCGATCTTCGACCTCCTGCAGGCGCCCGGGCGACGCATCGATGCCGTCTGCATAGCTGCGGAGGAAGAACGCGAGGTCCTCGAGCTGCGACTTGATCCCGTCGCGCGACTCGACGTACGGTCCGAACTGCGGCTCGATGGTCGCCAGCTCGCCCACGCGCTTCCAGACACCGCCCAGCCCCGCGAGCACCGCTTCGTCGCTGTCGTAGAGCGCCGAGTAGCTCTCCTGGCAGAGCCGCTGGATGCGTTCCGCGCTCGCGAGGACCTGCCTGGTCGATGCCAGCTCCTCGTCCTCGCCCGGTTTCGGCGCGGCCTTCTCGATCTCGCCCAGCTGGAACGCGATGAGATCCAGGCGCGCCGCCTTCTCGCGCGCGTCCATCCGCGACCGTTCGAGCTGCTCGCGACGCGTGCGGACCGATGCCCATGCGGCAGCCACGTCGGCGGCAACGGCCGTGAGGCCGGCGTACTCGTCGAGCAGCGGAAGGTGCGCGAGCGGGTCGAGCAGCGACTGGTGTTCGTGCTGGCCGTGCAGCTCCACGAGGCGCGACGAGAGGTCGCGAAGCGCCGCGGCGGTCGCGAGCGCGCCGTCGATGAACGAGCGGCTTCGGCCCTGGCTGCTGATCTCGCGGCGCACGATCAGCTCCCGCCCGTCGGACTCCTCGAAGATGGCTTCGATGGCGGCGTGCGCCTCGCCCGTGCGAACGAGATCAGCGGAGGCGCGCGCGC
>DASQAX010000531.1:0-3716 GCA_035635535.1 Vicinamibacterales bacterium
GACGATCCAGCTGACCATCACGAACGCGCCGAGCGGAATCAGAATCTGAAAACCACGCATTCGAGCCCTCCCCGAAACCTGCTGACGATATAACGCGCGTTGCGCAAAATGGTTAACATCGCCGTATGGCCGACGCCGTCATCGTCTCCGCGGTCCGCACGCCCACCGGTAAATTCCTCGGCGGCCTGAAGGATTTCAGCGCCACGCAGCTAGGCGCGATGGTCGTCGCCGAAGCCGTCCGCCGCGCCGGTATCGACCCCGCCATCGTCGAGGAATGCATCATGGGCAACGTGGTCTCGGCGGGTCTCGGCCAGGCGCCGGCACGCCAGGCGGCGCTGCGCGGAGGGCTGTCGAACGACGTCGCCGCGCTGACGATCAACAAGGTGTGCGGATCGGGGCTCAAGGCCGTGATGCTGGGCGCGCAGGCGATAGGCGTCGGCGATACGGAGGTCATGGTCGCCGGCGGCATGGAGTCGATGAGCAACTGCCCCTACCTCCTCGACCGCGCGCGCGAAGGGCTGCGCATGGGGCACGGCCAGGTGACCGACTCGATGATCAGCGACGGCCTCTGGTGCTCGTTCGAGCAGTGCCACATGGGGAACGCCGGCGAGGTGGTCGCGAGCGAATATCACATCGACCGCGAGTGCCAGGACCGGTACGCGGTCGAGAGCCATCGGCGCGCCGCGGCCGCAGCCGCGGAGGGACGCTTCAGGGCGGAAATCCTGCCGGTCGACGTACCGCAGCGGAAGGGCGCGGCCATCGTCATCGACCGCGACGAGTCGGTCCGCCCCGAGACGAGCATGGAGACGCTCGGCGCGTTGAAGGCCGCGTTCAGGAAGGACGGGACGGTGACCGCGGGTAACGCGCCGCCAGTCAACGACGGCGCCGCCGCGCTCGTCGTCATGTCGGCAGACCGCGCGGCGCGTCTCAACGTGAAGCCGATGGCGCGGATTGTCGGCCAGGCCACCAGCGGCCTCGCGCCGAAGTACGTGCTGATGACACCGGTCGAAGCGGTGCGGCGCCTGGTGAAGAAGATCGGATGGCGGCTCG
Source organism: Vicinamibacterales bacterium (assembly GCA_035635535.1). Classification (GTDB taxonomy): domain Bacteria; phylum Acidobacteriota; class Vicinamibacteria; order Vicinamibacterales; family UBA2999; genus Gp6-AA40. The sequence continues at coordinate 1,051 of DASQAX010000531.1, forward strand.
AAGACGTCGACCTCGTCGAGTTGAACGAGGCGTTCGCCGTCCAGGTCGTCGCGGTGCTGCGCGACCTCGGACTCGATGCAGGCAAGGTGAACGTGAACGGCGGTGCCGTCGCGCTCGGCCATCCGATAGGCGCGAGCGGCGCGCGCGTGCTGACGACGCTCCTCTACGCGCTCGAAGCCAGGCAGTTGCGCCGCGGCATCGCGACGCTCTGTCTCGGCGGGGGCAACGGGGTTGCGCTGGCTGTCGAACGCAACTAACTCCCAACGCCCAACTTCCAAGCGGCGAGGTTATGCACGTTTGAGGTTGGGAATTGGAAGTTGGGCGTTGTCAGAAGTGCGTGCCTTGTGTCAGGCACGGTCGGCAGAAGCTGCGCCGGCGTCGAGAAGGCGAAAGTCGGTCACCCGCCTAAGTTGTTGATTTATCGAGGCAACAAGACGTCGCGTGCACGGGTTTTCGCTTGACTTTCGCGCGGCACGTTCCTAGGATCGGTCTCGGCTGTGACCCCTCCTGTCACCCACCCGACTCACGCTGATTGCGGGCGGAACAATCGCCCCCACGTCCAGGCCGGCCTCCATGGCCCGCCTACCGAATAGGAGCTCTCGCATGCCCCTCGAGGACCTCAAAGAACGCGCCCGCGCCATCGACATGGCGGTCGGACAAATCGAGAAACAGTTTGGCAAGGGATCGATCATGCGCCTCGGCCAGCGTGGCGCCATCGCCCCGATCGAGGCCATCTCGACCGGCGCCATCAGCATCGACTACGCCCTCGGCGTCGGCGGGCTGCCCCGCGGCCGCGTCGTCGAGATCTTCGGGCCGGAATCATCCGGCAAGACCACGCTGGCGCTGCAGGTGATTGCCGAGGCGCAGAAGACCGGCGGGATGGCGGCGTTTGTCGACGCGGAGCATGCGCTCGATGCGCAGTACGCGCAGAAGCTCGGTGTCGATCTCGACAACCTTCTCGTCTCGCAGCCCGACAACGGCGAGCAGGCGCTCGAAATCGTCGAAGTGCTGGTGCGCTCGAACAGCGTCGACGTCGTCGTCGTCGACTCGGTCGCGGCGCTGGTGCCGAAGGCGGAAATCGAAGGCGAGATGGGCGAAGCGCAGATGGGCCTGCAGGCGCGCCTGATGTCACAGGCGCTCCGCAAGCTGACCGGCGCCGTGTCGAAGTCGAAGACGACGCTCATCTTCATCAACCAGCTGCGCGAGAAGATCGGCGTGATGTTCGGCAATCCGGAAACGACCACCGGCGGCCGCGCGCTGAAGTTCTACGCGTCGGTCCGCATCGACATCCGCCGCATCGCGAGCATCAAGGATGGCGACCAGATCATCGGCGGCCGCACGCGCGTGAAGATCGTGAAGAACAAGGTCGCGCCGCCGTTCCGCGAGGCCGAATTCGACGTGATGTACGGCGAAGGGATCTCGCGCGAAGGGGACTTGCTGGACCTCGCCGTCGAAAAGCGGATTGTCGAGAAGAGCGGCGCCTGGTTCGCGTTCGCAGGCGAGCGCCTCGGCCAGGGACGGGAGAACGCGAAGCAGTTCCTGAAGGAAAACGCGCTGGTCCGGCAGGCAGTCGAGGACCGGGTCCGCAAGGAGCTCGGCCTGGCGCGCGACGTGGAAGTCGCGGCGGCCGTCTAGGACGCGGTCCTAGGACGCAATCGGGAGGTCCCGGCGCTTACGCGTGGTCTGGATCTCCCGCTCCTCGCAATCCCGTTCTTCCACGCACGCCACTTCCCAGATTTCTTCGGTCGCCGGGAAGCGGAACATCTGCTCCGTCCGCGTATCGCCCCGACGCACCTTCTGGGCCTTGATCAGTTCCATGGTGCCATGGACGAGGCAAGAGCTCGGCCACATCTGTAAGTTCTGAAACAGGCCTGAAAATGAGAGTCCGTCTCTACAGCTGAGTTAGCTGCCGATACGGACGAGATTGTGAGGAATACACGACACAAGTGTCTGTTGACCTCTCCGCACGTCGCGGAGGACAACAGACGCGATGGCCGAACGGGACGACATTGAACGGGAGTTCACTCGGACACTCGATGCAGTCAGGGGAAGTGGCGCGCAATTCGTGTTCGACCGGGAGGGCCGGCCCGGCGCGATTGCCGCCATCCGCGCGGCGCTGTCACAGATTGAGCGGGAACTGTTCGACGCGGTCATCGAAGACTGCGAGTGTGAGCTTGCCGCCACCCGCGAGGCGATGTTCCGACTAGTCGAGGGGTTGAAGAAGTAGGCGCAATCCAGCCCCCTGTTGTGAACACTCGCGGCGCTGCTCAACCAATGTGTCGAGTCCGAAAACCCTACTCTCCGACGCGCGCAGATGGGACAAAGATTTCCGCGATCGAACGTTCTCTTCGTGGGCGACGTCTCATTGACCGAGGCTGGCGTTTCTCGCTATCGTTCGTCATGGACTATTTTCGTCATCATGCGGCCGCCGCCGCCGTCCTGCTGGCCGCCGCGTCTCTGCTCGCCGGCTGCTCGAAGCCGGCTCCCGAGCAGCCGCCGCCTGCCGCCCCCCCGTATCATCCCGTCGCGTCAATCCGGGAAGTCATGAACAGCGTGATCGATCCCAATGTAGACGTCGTGTGGAACGCGGTGAAGACCGTCATCGACCACGGAAAGCCGATCGAACATGCCCCTGCCAACGACGAGGAGTGGGCGGCGGTGCGCCA
>DASQAX010000532.1:0-8047 GCA_035635535.1 Vicinamibacterales bacterium
GTCTGGCGAGCTCCTCATCGCCGTGCGAGCAGCCGCTCTGCTTCGTCCCAGTCCGCCGGCGAGTCGATGCTGATCGACTCGGTCGCGTCGATGAGCAGCGGCCGGCAGTCGTCGCCGTAGATGCCGCCGAACCGTTCGATGGTCGAGCGCCGGAACGCGTACACCGTGCCGTCGCGCGAATACGCGGGCCGCGCATCCTGCCGCCGTGTGACGCCGACTCCGTCGGGCAGGAACGGCCGCAGGCGCCCTTCCTCTATCCGCATCACGTAGTCGGGCGACAAGTGCCGCGGCACCTCCACGACCGTCACGACCGAGTCGGCGTTCGTCTCGCGCAGCATGGTGACGGCGTCGCGAATGTGATCCGGCCGCCGCAGCGGCGACGTCGGCTGCAGCAGCACGATGACGTCGGGCGACCATCCATGCTTCGTGGTCTCCGCGAGCGCGTGCTGGATGACGGGCAGCATCGGCGTGTCGTCGGCGGCCAGCGCCGCGGGGCGCATGAACGGCACCTCGAGCCCGGCGCGACGGCCGGCATCCGCGATGTCCGGAGCGTCGGTGCTGAGCATCAGCCGATCGATGACACCCGAGTCGCGCGCCGCGCGCGCCGTGTACTCGAGCAGCGTGTGGCCGTTGAGCGGCCGCACGTTCTTTCCGGGCACCCCTTTCGATCCGCCGCGCGCGGGCACCAGGCCGAGCACAGTGAACGGCTTCGGGCTCAAGGCTTCGGGCTCCGGGCGGGCTTCGGGCTCACGGCTTCAGGTGAGCCGTGTTCTGCACGAACCGGACTTCGCGCAGCAGCTCGTCGACCGACGCCGCGGCCGGCATCGCGCCAGCATCCGCGGCACCCGGGCGGCACACATAGCTGACGTGAAGGTGGTCCGCGGCGTAGTCGCTTCGGAGCACCTCGAATCCAGACCTCCTCAGGTACGCCACCATCGTCTGCTCGGTGAGGTAATAGGGGTGATCGATCTTGATGGCATCCTCGACGGACCAGTTGCGCAGGTACGCCGCGCGGAAGTCGACGATGTCGATGAAGAGCAGCCCCTCGCCGGCCAGCAGTTCCCGCACGCGTGTCAGCGTGCCGGCCACGTCGAGCAGGTGGTCGACCGTCTGGCAGATGATGACCGCGTCGAAGCGGCGCCGGCCGAAGTCGTGCTCCTCGATCAGCCCCGTCACCGTCTCGAGCCCGAGGCGCCTGGCCTCCTCGACTTCGAGCGGCGCCGGGTCGATCAGCGTCCCCTGCAGCCCGAACTCCCTCGCGAAGTGCGCGGCGACGACGCCGGTCGAACCGCCGATGTCGAGCAGCGTCTTCCGCGTCGTATGCGCCATGAAGGGACGGACGAACCCGGCGCGCTCGATCGCGTACTCGCGCTGCTCGGCCTGGATGGTACGGGCGTCGATCAGGCGGCCGTGGAACGCGCTCACCAGCGGACGGTAGATGCCGTCGTAGAACCGGCCGTACGCCTCCGCTGTCATCCGCGGGTTGAGGAAGACGAGCCCGCAGCGGCGGCACGCATGCGCCTGCGCCGGGTAGCCGTAGCGATCGCGGTGCGTCAGGATGACGAGCTCGGCCGCGCCGCACAGGTTGCAGGAGGTCAGCGCCTGCTTCGGCTGCGCGTCGTAGTCGTACTCGAGCGCCGCGATGCGTTCTCGACGATCGGTTGACAAAGTCACCATGGACTGTAGGGCGGGTCCTTTCGGACCCGCCTAATACGTCAACCTCTTCTCGATCGTCAGCTCCGCCCGCGACAGGCAGTCGGCAATCCGCTCGCCCGCCCGTCCGTCGCCATAGAGCAGGTCGCACTTCGGCTTGTCGTGCTCGATGTGCGCGGCAAGCGCATTGGAGATCTCGCGCCGATCGTGCCCGACGTCCATCACGTTGTGGCCGCGCTCGCGACCGAGTTGACGGGTCCCGATGTTGACGGCCGGCACGCCGAGATACGAGCACTCGCGGATGGCGACGCTCGAATTGCCGACAATCGCGGTCGATCCGCAGAGCAGCCGCAGGAAGTCCTCGGGGAACATGTTCCGGAACAGGTGGAAATTCCTCGGTGCTTCCTTCTCACGGAACATCCGGATGCCTTTCGACGTGCCGTCGGATCCCGCGTCCACGTTGGGCCAGAACCAGAGCACCGGCAGGCCGAAGTCCTTCACCGCGTAGAGCGTCTCGTCGACCTGCTGCCGCGCCTCCTCGTACTCCGTCGTCACGGGATGCTGCATGACGACGAGATACCCCTTCGACAGATCCGTGGTCGGGCCGACGCCGCCGTACTTCACGAACGGGTCGAAATCCATCTCGGGGCGCGCGGCGACGTCCGCGGCGATGTCGATCGACGGGCAGCCGGTGACGTGCACGGTCGCCGGATCCTCGCCGAGCTTCTTCACGCGCTCGCCCGCCAGCTTCGTGGACACCAGGTGCAGGTTCGACAGCTTCGTCACCGAGTGACGGACCTTCTCGTCGATCGAGCCGGTCACTTCACCGCCCTGCACGTGCACGAGCGGGATGTTCATGTAGGAGGCGGCCACCGCCGTGGCGAGCGTCTCGTAGCGATCGGCCACGGTCACGACCGCGTCGGGCTTGATGTTGTCGAACACCGTCGCCAGCTCCGACAGGCCGATGCCCGTCGACTTCGCGGAGGTCACGAGGTTCTCGCCTTCGAGGACCATGTAGACGCGCGCGGCAATCGGAAAGCCGTCGCGCTCGATCGACTGGATGGCGTTGCCGTACCGGTCGAGGAGCGCCGACGCGGCGACGACGAGCTGCAGCTCGAGGTCGCTGTGGGCGGCAATCGCCTGGAGCGCGGTTCGAATTCGGGAGTAGCTGGGGCGAGCGGTGACGACGACGCAGATTTTTCGCTTGGTCAACTATGCGCGAGTCCTTCGATGTCTTCGGCGGCCAGCACCTGGTCCACGGCGACCGGCCGTGCGAGACGGCGGCCGAGAATCTCGTCGAGGCGATCCGGCGGAAGGCCGGTGCCCGGTTTCTTGATCGCGACGTGTTCACGCGCGATGACGGTGCCGGCGGGGAGATCCGCGCTGGCCACCAGGCTTCGCGTGAACAGCTTCCGCAGCGGCGCGGTTTCCTGCGCGGACGCGTTCTTGTCGATCGGATGCGCCCGCATCCGCTCGATGAAGCGGACGCCGTCCACCAGCTGGCGCAGCTCCTCGGTCGTGACCGAGGCGATCACGTCGGGCCCGAACATCTCGCGCGACAGCGCCACGTGCACCTCGAGCATGTCCATGCCGAGCGCGGCGCCCGCGAGCCCCGGATAGATCGTCGCGGAGTGATCGGAAAGCCCCACCCAGCAGCCGTAGCGCTCGCGGTAGAACGGGATCAGGTTCAACCCGATCTTCTCCGGCGGACACGGATACGCGGTCGTGCACTGGAAGACCCCGACGTCCACGTTGCGCGCGCGGACGCGCGCGACAGCTTCGTCAATCTCCTCGACCGGGCTCATGCCCGTCGAGAGCAGAACCGGTTTGCGCGTGTCGAGGATGCGGTCGAGGAGCATCGCGTTCGACGTCTCGCCCGAGGCGATCTTCCAGAGCGGCATGCCGACGCGTTCGAGCAAGTCGACCGCCTGGATGGAGAACGGTGAAGAGAGGAAGAGGATGCCGCGCTCGCGCGCGTGGTCGGCGAGCCCGCGCCACCCCTCTTCGGTGAATTCCATCCGCTTCCAGTAGTCGTAGCGCGTCTGGTCCTGCCGGCTGAACTTCACGCGGAACGGCTCGGACGGCGTGCTCTCGGCCGACGCGATGTGCGTCTGGAACTTCACGGCGTCGGCGCCGGCGTTGGCGATGGCGTCCACGAACGCGTGCGCGAGGCCGAGGCTGCCGTCGTGCGTGAGCGCCACCTCGCCGATGATGAGGCAGCGGCCGGAGCGGAGGATAGGCTCAGGGCTCACGGCTCAACACCCCTGAAGCCTGGAGCCTGAAGCCTGAAGCCGGCTGGCGAGCGACCGGATCCAGCGCTCGCAGGTCCAGCGCCGCAAAATGGCCGGCGCCAGCGCGATGGGAGGCGCGCAGCATCACGCCGAGATGCGCGTGGAGCCACTTCGGATCGACGTAGACCGCGGATGTATTGACGCCGAGCATCGGCGCGAGCCATGCCACGCTGCCGCACGTGCCGGCAAACGCCTGCGCGCCCGCGATGATCTGCGTCTGCACGCCGAGGTTGTTGGCGGGCGTCATCCAGGGCCTCGCGCTGACGACGCGTCCAGACGCGCCGAACGAATAGTCGGCGTGCTCGTCGAGCACGAGTCCCGTATCCAGCAGCACGACGCTGGTCCGCTCGGCCAGGCTCTCCACGAACCACGCAAGCGTCCGCCGCACCTCCGGTGTATCGGGCAGCGACTGCGCCGCGTAGAACTTCACCGCGACGTATTCGCGCGGCAGGCGCGCCGTGTCGATCATGCGTGGCGGCGCGATCGGCTCGAACCGCGTGTGCGCGTCGAGAAAGCTCTGGGGCCGCTGGCCGGACCAGAAGAGCGAGAACAGCCGGTACATCAGCGACGGGTGGAGGACCGCCACGCGCTCGCCGATGACGCGCTCGACAGTCTGCACGACCTCGCGATCGAAGGCCGAGACCTCGAGTTGCTTGGTGGCGCCGCGCTCCCTGGCACGGCGCGCGAACTCGGCGGGATCGACGTGATCCCAGATCTCGACGTAGCGATTCGCGATCCCCTCGTACCACGACGCGACGCCGCCGCGCGAGACGGCAACCACGCGCGCGGGATCGAGCCGGAACGCCGCCTTGACCCATCGGAGGAACGGCACCCAGTACAGCGCCTCGAAGCCGACTTCCGACAGCCAGGGCCCGGCGACGATGGTCCGTCCTGCGCTGACGACAGCGTCTATCTCGCGCTCGACCACCCACGCCGCCCGCTGCCACTGCAGTTGTTCGCGCAGCTCGGCCCGATGCCGTAACGCGTCGCGCAGCGGCCGCTTAAACCTTCGTAATAAGTTCATGGTGCGGCGCGCCGAAACCGAGCCGGAGCATGTCGACCGACCTCAGATCGAGCTCGACGAAGCTCCCCTTGCGCAACCCGGAGAACACGCGCTTGGCCACTTCGAGATGATCGAAGCGGAAGCCGGTGATGTGCGAGTAGAACGTGAGCGCGTGCGTGCCCGACAGCGGCGCCACGTAGGAGAAGCCTCCGTAGGTGCCGACGTACGCCTCGGCGGCGGCGATGATGCGTGTCTGCACGTCGAGGTTCGTCGCGGGCGTCATCAGGTGGTCGATCGTGTGGATCCGCCCGCGGTTTCCCTTCGCGATGTCCTCGTGGTCGTCGAACCGCTGGCCGGTGTTCAGCAGCACGACGTCGATGTGGCGCGTCAGCTCCTCGAGATACGACGCGACGAACGCGTGATTCTCCGGCGTGTCGGGCAGCGCCGTGTTTCCGTAGAACTTCGCGGCCACGAAGCGCCCGGGCAGCGCGCTTCGCAGATCGCCCAGTTCGGCGGGCGGCAGCGCGCCGAACGACGTGAACGCCTCGATCAGCGTGATGGGGACGCGCTGGAACCAGAAGTGATCGAACAGCCGGTACATCGTCGACGGGTGGAGCAGGCGGACGCCGCTGAGCCCGCGCTTCTCCGTCACCTTCGCGATGATCTCCCGGTCGAAGCTCGAGATCTCGACGTGCTTCAGCCGGCCGCGCTGCTCGACGATGCGCGCGTCGTTGCGCGCGCGGAACTCGTCGGGCGAGTAGAACGACAGGACGTCTTCGTAGTTCGTGGTGATGTCGCGATACCACGAGGCCGCGCCGCCGCGCGAGATGACGACGAGCTGCGACGGATCGAGGTTGCCGTACGCCTTCGCCCATGCGAGGAACGGAATCCAGTAGAGCAGCTCGAAGCCCGCTTCCGAGAGCCACGGCCCGATCAGGATGGGCCTGCCGCTGCGACCGAGCCCGGTGACGAGCTCGCGCGTCTCCTCCGCCTCCGGCAGGTTCCAGCCGGCGAGCTTCTTCGCGGGGTCGCGTTGACGTCCCGGCTTCGGCGTCAGCGCCGAAGGGGGGCCGAGCGGCGCCGCCGTCAGCTCCTTTTCGCCGAGCTGGCTTTGCGCGAACTGTTTCAGCTTCACGAACACGCGACGGCGCCCGTCCTGGAACCACTTGCGCAACTGCAGGCGCACCCGCTTGCGCTGCGGCTGCGTCACGAGCAGCACCTGCAGCGCGCCGACGGCCGGATAGAGCGCGAGCCGCAGCAGCCCTTCGGCGACACCCGCGCCCGTCCGCTGCGGCGCTTGCGACGCGCCGAGCGTCTCGATCGCGTCGGCGAACCGGGGCGTCGCGGCCACCGATGCGCCGAACGGGCGGATGAACCCTTCGACGAAGCGCTGCGCCTTCGCGTCGCCGCCGCCCTCGCCCGCCAGCGAGTCGGCCAGCAGCCGCACGTGCTCGTCGAGCGTCCGCGCGACGCGCAGCAGGCCGCCGTTCACGTCGAGCAGGTAATGGAAGTGGATCGTCCCTTCCTGGTTGTGCTTCGAGATCTCGTCGTCCAGTACGGCATGTACGGGCTTGCCGACGACGGCCGCCTCGAGGAACGCGCTCGTGTTCAGCCCGACGACCGCGGCGCTGTAGTACATCGAATCGAAGTAGTCGTTCTTCGCCTCGTCATCGATCGGGTGCGCGCCCCAGAACGCGATGTTCCTGAAGCCCGAGAGGTCGATCTGCTTCCACTCGTCGGGACGCGCGGGATGCGGGCGGATCAGGATGCCGATGTCCTGCAGCCGCGGATCGCCGCTCGTGCGGATCGCTTCGACCCATCGCTCGACGAACGCGGGCTCGTTCGCGGTCCCACGGAACAGCGACGAACAGAGGTAGAGGACGAACGGACGATCGGCGCGCAGCCCGACGCGCGAGCAGAAGCTCTCGCGGCTGCGCGACGGCGCGCGGCCGAACCACTGGTCGTACGGGTGCGCGCCCGTGACGACGACCCGATCGGGCGAGACGCCGTGCATCCCGACGGCTTCCTGCTTCTGGACGTCGTTCCAGACCAGTACGAGGTCCGGCACGTTGCGGATGACCGCCTTGCTGGAGAGGTGATCCCAGCTTGCGACGGGAAGCGCGGTGCGGACGCCGAGCGCCCTGGCCGCGGCGAGGTGGTCCATCTGCGGCGACCCGAGCTCGATGAGCGGCGTCACGAGCACGACGTCGGGATGCTGGGCGGCGATAGAGCGCTCGAGCTCCGGGCTTGGTGGAACGCCGCGCTCGAGCGCTCGCAGCACGCGCGCGAAGGTGTCGCGGCCGCCCGGGCCGAGACGTTCGGCCATCGCCACGACGCTGCGCGGTGCGCGGTCGCGCGCCCGTGCGCGCAGGTGCGGTGTCTCCGCGTACCGCGGATCGAGATAGCGCAGGTAGTCGATGCCGAGCCGCAGCCGCCGCGCGAACTCCGCCCACGCGCCGGGCGCGCGGCCCGGCGTGGCGCCGAGCGTGATCGTCGGATACTGCTCCGCGAGCCGCTCCACCATGCGCCGGCCGCCCATCGACTCTTCGCGGTCCGCCGACAGGTGCAGCTGGTGGCCGCGGCGCGCGAGCTCCGCGATGCCCGATTCGAACAGCCGCAGGTACGAGTAGTGCCGCGCGAAGAAGAGGATCTTCATCCGGCGACTCCGGCCGCTCCGCGCGCCTGCTCCTCGTCCGCCCGGCGCTTCTTGGACGACACCTCGCGTTCGTCGAGCAGCCAGCGCCGGCCCGCGGGGACACGCGCGAGCGCGCGCAGCGTCGCGAGGCCGATCCTGCCGACGAGCGGCGCGGGCCGGGACGCTTCGGCCGGCCCGGCCGAGGCAAGCGATTCGAGCGCATCGGCCATCACCGAGGTCGCCGCGACGTCCAGGCCACACGGCCGCACGAACGAGCGGACGAACGCCTCCTGGCGCGCCATCACCTCCGCCGGCGGCCCCGCGAGCATCGCCGCGAGCTGCGCCTCGTGCTCCTCCAACGTTCGCGACGTCGTCAGCAGACCGCCTTCGACGAGATAGCGGAAGTGCAGCGTGCCTTCCTGGCTCGCGCTGAATTCCGGCGGGAGGATGGCGAGCACCGGCCGC
>DASQAX010000533.1:0-6599 GCA_035635535.1 Vicinamibacterales bacterium
TCTCGAAGCCCAGTTGCGCGCTGACGTCGCGCAGCCGCGCGACCTCCGCGGGCGTGAACGGCTGCTTCTTCAGGAGAAACGTCGCGACGCGGTCGTAGCGCACGATCGCGAGCCGCGCCGCGGCGTCCAGCCCCCGCTCGGCGCACGCATCCTGGGCCAGCGACACGAGGCGCAAGCCGTCGAACACCCATCGCGTGATGGTCAGCAACCCGTTGTCGGTGAGGTGATCGACGTATTCGCCGAACGCCTCCGTCGTGTACAGCGAGTTCTCGGTCAGCGTGTAGGCGCCCGCCGCCGTCGCCGCCCACGTGTCCACGAGCGAGGCCTGGATGACGTCGTACTTCGACGCGCTCCGCCGGACGAAGTTGCGCCCGTCGTCCACGTGAATCGAGACGCGCGGGTTCGCGTAGACCCCGCCCGAGTATTCGCGGAATCGATCGAGCATCACGTCGCGCGCGATGATCGGATTGATCTCGACGCCGTCGACATGCGACGCGCCGAAGACCAGCGCTGAAACCAGGTCACGTCCCCCGCCCGGCCCGATGACGAGCGCGGTGAAACCGCTGGGGCGTTCGGCGAGGTGATATCCAATCGCCGTCAACTCATACCGGAGATACGCGGCGTCGTCGACGTGTCCCGTGCCCTTGAGAATCGGCGTCGAGGCCGCGGAATCGATGTCCATGTAGAGCGACGGCACGCGGGCTCCGTCGTACCTGGGGCTGACCGACCAGTCGCCATGCGGCCGGTCGTAGACCGCCACGCGCGAAAACGAGTTCCACTTGCTGAACAGGATGCGGTCGCCGACGTGTCCCTTCGTGTCGATGACGTCGAACGGCGCGGCGCCGGCCAACAGTGCCGCGGATGAGCTGCCGATAAGAACGACAGCGGCTGCGGCGAAACGGCGCCGATGTGCGGCGGGCGCAAACGCGACGGCCGCGCCGGCGGAGAGCACCGCCGCCGTCATGACGACGCCCGGCGCGCCGAGCCAGTTCAACAGCGGGATCAGGACGAGGCAGCCCGAGGCGGCGCCAATCAGGTCCGCGGCGTACAGCACGTTGAAGCGGGTGGCCATCCGCGAGAAGGCGATCGACATCACGCTGCCGCCGGTGAAGAACGGCAGCGCGGCGAGACCGTAGATGGTCAGCATCAACCACAGGTTGGCAGGCGAGTAATTGAGGCCGACGCGTATGCGAACAAGGCACGAAAGCGCGAGCAGAGTCGCCAACGCATGAGTCAGCGACGCGAACGACAGCAGCAGGCCGGGCTCGACACCCACGAGGCGCTGGCGCGCGAGATAGACCGCCACGCCGCTTGCGCTCAGGCCGAAGAGCGCGATCGAAATCGCGAGGAACGCGAAGTGGTAATACATCGTGACCGAGAAGATGCGCGTCAGCGCCAGCTCGGTCATGAGAAGCGCGGCCGATACGGCCGCGATGCCGCCAGGAGCCACGCGTCCAGCCGCGTGATCGCCGACAGCAATGTTTTCCGTCATTTCCTTCGCAGTCTAGCAGGAACATGCTTTGCAGCCCCGTCCCTCACGCGCATCGACGCGCGGTTTAGCCCGCCGAACCCGTCGGCGAAGGCGGGCAAACTCGACGGAGGGGTCCCATGAAAGTGCTATGTGTGGCGTTGACGTGCCTGATGTGGTGTGGCGAGGTGCGCGCGCAGGGTACTCAGGGGACGTTCCGGAGCGGCGTCGATCTCGTGTCGCTGAATGTCATCGTCACCGACCCGAAGGACAAGTTCGTCACGGGCCTTACACAGAAGAACTTCTCAGTCTTCGAAGACGGCATCCAGCAGGACCTGTCGTTCTTCGCGTCCGCCAACGTGCCGCTCGACATGGCCATCCTGCTCGACATGTCGTCGAGCATGAGCGACAAGATGGCGACGGTGCAGGAGGCGGCCGTCGGCTTTGCCTCGCACCTGCGGCAGGGCGATCGCGTCAGCGTCATCGGCATCCGCGACACCGCGCGGACGCTGCACGAGCTCGATGGCGACGTCAAGGGCGCCTGCGACGCCATCCGCCGCACCACGGCGAGCGGTGGCACGGCGCTCTATAACGCGCTGTACACCAGCATCAAGCAGCTGCAGAAAGTCCACGCCGCCGAAGGGGACGTCCGCCGGCAGGCGATCACGGTGCTCACCGACGGCGACGACACGACCAGCCTCGTGACGTTCGACGACCTGCTGGTGCTGGCCAAGCAGGCAGGGATCGCGATCTACACGATTGCGCTCAAGTCGCCGTATCCGACGATCGCGTTGACCAGCCAGAAGTACTTCTCCGAATCGGAGTTCGCGATGAAGGCGCTGGCGCAGGAAACGGGCGCCCGCGCGTTCTTCCCGAACGATCTCTCGCAGCTGGCCGGGGTGTACGGCATGATCACCGACGAACTCTCGAACCAGTACGCCCTGGGCTACACGTCCAGCAACCCGAAGCAGAACGGCGCCTTCCGCCACATCCTCGTGCGGGTGGACGAGCCGAACGTCCGGACGCGCACGCGCTCGGGCTACCAGGTCGCGAAGACCCAGCTCTCGCTGAACAAATAGGCGCGTCACGCTCGTGGTCGCGCGGGGCGCCGCTACGCTACACTACGGCGGATGCGCGCCACGACGGCCGATCGCGAGCAATCGGCCACCTACACCTATTTGATCTGTCTTGCCGCGTGGGCCATTCCGGGCGCCGGTCATCTGCTTCTCGGGCGCATCCAGAAGGGCCTCACGTTCCTGATCGCGTTGACGCTGATGTTCCTCTTCGGGCTGTGGCTCGAAGGCCGCCTCTTCCCGGTCGAAATCACCCAGCCCCTGGTCGCGCTGGCGGCGCTCGCCGACATGGGCATCGGCATCGCGTTCTTCATCGCGCGCGGCACCGGCGCCGGGGCCGGCCGCGTCGTCGCGCTCACCTACGAGTACGGCAACGCCTTCCTCATCGTCGCGGGCCTCATGAACATGCTCGTCGTGCTCGACGCGTTCGACACCGCGCAGGGGCGCAAATGAGGGCGTCGCACCTCGGGCTGATGATCGTCTTCGCGCTGTTCGTCTCCGTGGTCTTCGGCACCCTCATGCGGGACGAGCCGAAGGAGCAGCTGCGGTTCGGCGCCCAGCTCTTCACCGCATTCGTCCTCGGCGGCGTCGCGCTCGGCTGGGTCCTCTATTTCTTTCCGCTCTGAGACGCCATGGCTTTTGACAACCTCCTCCTCGAGCGCGACGGTCCCGTCGCGATACTCACGATCAATCGCCCGGCGGTCCTCAACGCCCTGAACACGCCGACCACCGACGAGCTTCGCCGTGCGGTCCTCGATTTCAAGCACGATGCGTCGGTCCGCGTGGTCATCATCACCGGGTCGGGTGAGAAGGCGTTCATCGCGGGCGCCGACATCAACGAGCTCGCCGCGCTGAAGCCGGCCCAGGGCAAGGAGCACGCGCAGCGCGGGCAGCACGTGTTCGATCTGGTCGAGAACATGGGCAAGCCGGTGATCGCCGCGATCAACGGCTTCTGCCTCGGCGGCGGCTGCGAGCTGGCCATGGCGTGCACGCTGCGCATCGCCGCCGACACCGCGCGCATCGGCCAGCCCGAAATCAACCTGGGGATCGTGCCGGGCTACGCCGGCTCGCAGCGGCTGCCGCGCCTGGTGGGGAAGGGCATCGCGCTCGACCTGCTCCTGACGGGCCGGCAGGTGAAGGCCGACGAAGCGCTCGCGATGGGTCTCGTCAACAAGGTGGTGCCGGCGGCGCAGCTCATGACGGTGGCGAGGGAGCTCGCCGCGGAGCTCGCCACCAAGGCGCCGATCGCCGTGCAGTACATCATCGAAGCGGTGAACCGCGGCCTCGAGATCCCCTTCGACAAGGCGCAAATCCACGAAGCGACGCTCTTCGGCCTCGTCGCGTCCACGGCCGACATGCGCGAGGGGACGCGCGCGTTCCTGGAAAAACGGAAGCCGCAGTTCAAGGGCGAGTAGGGCGCGTGAGGCGGGTGCGGGAAGGGTGATGGCCGGCTTTCGCTTTGCCATAGTCGTGTCACGCTTCAACGAGGACGTCACCGAGGGCTTGTTGCGCGGGGCGCGGGAATATTTCGCCGAAGCGTCGATCCCCGCGGAGGCGGTGACCGTCTTCCGCGTGCCGGGTGCGTTCGAGATTCCGATGATGGCCCAGCGCCTCGGCGAGAGCGGCGACTACGACGCCATCGTGTGCCTCGGCTGCCTCATCAAAGGCGACACGATGCACTTCGAGTACATCGCCGAGGCGGCCTCGCACGGCATCCAGCAGGCTGCCGCCGCGACCGGCGTGCCGATGGCCTTCGGCGTGCTGACGACGCTGACGGAGGAGCAGGCGGTGAAGCGGTCCAGCGCGGGTGCGGACAACAAGGGACGCGAGGCGGCGGCGGCCGCCGTCGAGATGGCAAAAGTGTTCCGTACGCTCGATGAGGGAATCGGCGGATGACAGCGAGCCCCGAACGGCAATCGGCCGACCATCCCGAGAGGCAATCGAGGCACCGCGCGCGCGAGGCTGCGGTGCAGATGCTCTACCAGTGGGAAGTGGGGCGGGTGTCGATCTCCGAGGTCGGCCAGACGTTCTGGACCGGCCCCGCCGCGCCGGAAGCGCTCGGCGAGGACATGCGCGGGTTCGCGACGAGGCTCGCGACCGGCGTCGCCGGAACCGTCGCGGACATCGATCCGATGATCGTGGAAGCGGCCGAGAACTGGCGCATCGAGCGGATGAACGTGCTCGACCGCCTGATCCTCCGGCTCGCCATCTACGAATTCCTCCACGAGCCCGGCACGCCGGCCAAGGTCGTCATCAACGAGGCGCTGGAGCTGGCGCGGACGTTCAGCACGGACGACTCGGTGCGGTTCATCAACGGCATACTCGATGCCGTCCGGCGCACGCTGGCACGCGAATGAACACGTCCACCGAATCCGATCAGGTCGTCCAGCGGCGCGCCAACCTCGAGGAGCTGAAGAAGCTCGGCGTGGATCCGTATCCGCGGCGCTTCGAGATCGCCGCGACCGTCGACGCGATCGTCACGCAGTACGGCGACGGCACCGGCGAGGAGCTCGAGGCCGCCAAGCCGCAGGCGCGCACCGCGGGACGCATCCTCAGCATCCGCAGCTTCGGCAAGGCGAATTTCCTGGTGATCTCCGACGGACGCGCTCGAATCCAGGTCTACATCAGGCAGGATTCGCTCTCCGAGCGCGACTTCAGGATCTTCAAGCTGCTCGACTTCGGCGACTGGGTCGGCGTCGAGGGGCGCCTGTTCCGCACGCGGACCAACGAGCTGACGATCTGGGCGTCGACGCTGGAGTTCCTCTCGAAGTGCCTGCTGCCGCTCCCCGAGAAGTGGCACGGGCTGCAGGACGTCGAGATCCGGTACCGCCAGCGCTATCTCGACCTGATCGTCAACCCCGAGTCGCGACAGGTGTTCGAGGTGCGGAGCCGCGTCATCACCGCGCTCCGCGAGTTCCTGATCGGCCGCGGCTTCCTCGAGGTCGAGACGCCGATGATGCAGCCGATTGCCGGCGGCGCGCTGGCGCGTCCGTTCGCCACGCATCACAACGCGCTCGACATGCGGCTCTTCATGCGCATCGCCCCGGAGCTGTACCTGAAGCGGCTGACGGTCGGCGGCATCGAGAGGGTGTTCGAGATCAACCGCAACTTCCGGAACGAGGGGATCTCGACGCAGCACAACCCCGAGTTCACGATGCTCGAGTTCTACTGGGCGTACGCCGACTACAACGACCTGATGGCGCTGACCGAGGAGATGCTGCCGTTTGTCGCTCGGAAGGCGGGTGCGCCCGACGCCGTGACGTTCAACGGGCACTCGATTTCGTTCGAGCCGCCGTTTCGCCGGCTCTCGCTGCGCGAAGGTGCGCGCGCGGCGGCATCGAAGCGCCTCGGTGTCGACGTGCCCGCCGACGCGCTGCGCTCGCGCGACGCGGCCGCGGCGCTCGCGGCGAAGCTCGGCGTGCCGATTGCGCCGGGCATGGGCGCCGGGAAGATCGCGGCGCAGATCTTCGAGGCGCTGTGCGAAGAGGAGCTGACTCAGCCGACCTTCGTCTACGACTTCCCCACCGAGGTCTCGCCGCTGTCGAAGCAGAAGCCGGACGATCCCGACACCGTCGAGCGGTTCGAGCTGTACGCCGGCGGGTTCGAGCTGGCCAACGCCTTCAGCGAGCTGAACGATCCGGTCGAGCAGCGCCGGCGGTTCGAGGACCAGCTGAAGAGCCGCGCGGGGGGCGACGAGGAGGCGCACGCGATGGACGAGGACTACATCCGCGCGCTCGAGTTCGGCATGCCGCCGGCCGGCGGGGAAGGGCTCGGCATCGACCGGCTGGTCATGCTGCTGACCGGCAGCCCATCGATTCGCGACGTGATCCTGTTCCCGCTGATGAGACCGAAATAGCAGGCAGCATGCAGCTGGCAGCTGGCAGTATCGTTCGGTGTTGGGATATTGCTGCCGGCCGCCCGCTGCCGGCTGCCCGCTGATATGTCATTCGAACTGTTCGTCGCCCTCCGCTACCTCTTCGCGCGCCGCAAGCAGGCGTTCATCTCCCTGATCTCGCTCATCTCGATGATCGGCGTCGGCGTCGGCGTGATGGCGCTCG
>DASQAX010000534.1:0-6027 GCA_035635535.1 Vicinamibacterales bacterium
CGCATCGCCCGCCGACCCGCGTTCGACGCGCGTCACCTCCGTCCCGAGGCCGGGCGCCGTCCGCATCGTCAGGCCGAGCGCGGCGCTGTTCGTCTCCGGAACCGCCGGAACCACCAGCCGCGCCATCTGCTGCGTCCCGCCGCGCGTCACCACGAGGTCGAGCGTGTCGCCCACGCCGACGCGCGCCGCGTGCACGCGCCACTGCTCGACCGTCGTGATGTTCACGCCGTCGACGGACTGGATCACGTCACCCGCGCGGAGCACGACCGCGGAGCCGCCGGCCGGTTTCACCCAGGTCACGATGACGCCCGTGTCGGCGCCGGCGGCCGTCGCGAGGCGCGGCGTCAGGGTGTCCACCGCGACGCCGAGATCGACGGCCACTTTCTGCGGCGCTTCGAGCAGCCGCTCGGCCGCCGCCAGCAGCGCCCGCGACGGGACGACGGCGAGCCCGCCTTCGTGCGGCGCGACGATGCCGACGAGCTCGTGCTGCTCGGTGAACAGTACCGAGCCCGCGGTCAGGCCCGCGCCGGCGGGCAGCCCCCAGACGGCATCGGCCCACTGGGGGATCTGCATCGGCGTCAGCGATCCGATGTACGCAGGCCGCAGCGTGATGTCGCCCGGCGACGTCGCGGACGCGAACACGTATCTCGGTCGGTCCAGCTCGCGTGGAATCCAGAAGATCGGCAGCGTGGGCCGCGTCGCCGCCTCGGTTGCGACCAGCGTGAGCCCCGATGCGCGATCCTCGGCGACGACGCCAGACGGCGCCGACCCCGTGTCGCGGACCGCCGGTGGGATGACGGTCACCGCGAGATCGTCGCGAATCCGGAGAGCGGGCACTCGCAGCGGGAGTACGGCCGCGCGGTCCGCGTGGTCGCGGAGGATCACGAGGGCCACGAGCGAGTCGGACAGGGTGCCGCGAACGTCTGCAACCCGCGAGGCGAGGTCGCCAAACGACGGCGGCTCCGTCAGCTGGCCGAGAATCGGCCGGACCGGATTGACGATCGGCGGACGGTCGGGAAACCGCAGCCGCGCGAGCGTCCACAGCGTCAGCACCGCGAGCAGCGCGGTCGTGAGCAGGCGCCTCGTCTCGCGGGACACACGCGGACGGTGCGAGGCTGTTTCCGTCGCTTCGAGAACGGTCGTGTTGTCTGGTAGCAAGGCCACGCTCACGATACGCCGCTGGGAGCGGGAGCCGGAATACAGCCTACACACCACGCGGCGGCTGAGCTTGCACACGCGGAAACAAGGCGTCAAAGCCCCCGCCGGGGGAATGTCGCCTCATTACTGGCTGGGAGTATAATCCGCCATCCTCGATACTTCGTTCAAAGGAGGCGGCATGGCCCTCCTCGGCTGGCCGCAAACGAAGATACGTAACTACCCTACAGTGTCATCAGCCCCGACATTCTTTGAGCGACACTTCGCGAAAGCCGCTGTCGGCGTCCTCGCCCTCGCCGCGTTCAATCTGATGTGGCGCCTGAACAACGAGCTTGTCAGCGAATGGGATGAATCGCTCTACGCGATCAGCGCATGGGAAATGATCAGGAGCGGACGTTGGATTGGGACGACGTTCCTCGGGAACCTGGACTATTACAACGTGAAGCCACCGCTGAACGTGTGGCTTGTCGCCCTCTCGTTCAAGGCCTTCGGCGCCAGCCTCGTGTCGATGCG
The DNA here is from genome assembly GCA_035635535.1 of Vicinamibacterales bacterium. Classification (GTDB taxonomy): domain Bacteria; phylum Acidobacteriota; class Vicinamibacteria; order Vicinamibacterales; family UBA2999; genus Gp6-AA40. The sequence continues at coordinate 1,669 of DASQAX010000534.1, forward strand.
CCTCGTCTCCACGTTGTCGGCATGCTGCACGGTCGCCGTCCTGCAAGTCTGGGTTCGGCGCCTCACACAACCTGCCGTCGGGTTGCTCGCCGGTGTCGTCCTGGCGAGCAGCTTCGCATTCGTGTACGTCCATGCCGGGCGAAGCGGCAACGCCGATTCACTCTTCACGTTACTGATTTTGCTCACCGTCGTTGCTTTGTGGGCCGCTCAGGACCGCCCGTGGCGGATTGTCTGGGTCGGGCCGCTCGCGGCGGCCGTCTTTCTGCTCAAAGGGATGGCGGTCTTGATGCCGCTGTCGATCGTTCTCGCGGTTGAGGTGTGGCGGCGAGCCAACCGACGACGCCGCGAATGGATTCCCGTCACGTGTGCGTTGTTGCTGTTTGTGGTTCCCGTAGGCGTGTGGATATGGTCGCGGTGGAACGTGGACCAGTCGCGGTTTCTCGCCAGATTGTTCTTGTACGACTTCATCGGCGGGAGCTTCACGGTTCTCGAAGGACACGAAGGCGGACCGCTGTACTACGCGAATGTCCTGCAGAAGTATCACTATGACTGGCTGCTGGCAGGCGCGGCCGCCTGGCTTCTATTTCCGATCTCGCGGTCCGAGCTGCGTAACGGGCTCAGGAGCTGGTGGAGCGCCAGTGAGACCAGCATCCTCCTCTGCTCGTGGGCCACGATCACGGTCCTGATCCCGACGCTGATGCGAACGAAAAACTCATGGTACCTGCAACCCTTCTATCCTGTGTTTGCATTCGGCATCGCGTGGCTCGTCGTCCGCGGTTTGACGCGTCCAGGAAACGTGCGAGGTTCGCGTCGCCGGCAGGTCGTTTTGGCCAGTCTCGTTGTGATGGTCTTTGCCGTGGCTGAGGGGCGTCTCGTGTCGTACTCGTACCACTATCGTGACCTGGAGCAGTCGCCTCAGGGCTTGCTCCTTGCAGAAACCGCACAGCTTGCGGGACAGCAGGTTTTTCGTGACCGGTGGAATTACGCCGAGATCTTTGTCGTTCGGGCGCTCATCGGTGCCGAGCACCGAACAGCTGAAGACCTTGACGCGTTTCTACGGGCGAGCCGTCCCGGAAATTACCTGCTCTCGACCGAGCCGATGGACCGATCCGACCTCTTCATGGTGCGATCGAACGGTCGTCAGTGGCTCTATCGGCGCACAGCGAGTACGGATCAGACGTCCTCGCCGTGTGATCCCGCCAAATCAACGTGTGGCAATTTTCCCGCCCGGATGGCGATACCCGCCAGGGAATGACGGCGGCGCACCGCCCGCGCGCTATCGGATCACGCCGCGCCGGACCGCGTAGAGGACGATCTCGGCGGCGCTGTGGACGTCGAGCTTCTCCATGATGCGCGCCCGGTGGGTTTCGACGGTGCTGGGGCTGATGAAGAGGATCGCCGCGATGTCCTTGTTCGTCTTCCCCTCGGCGATCAGCTGGAACACCTCGCGCTCGCGGTCCGACAGCGACTCGTAGCGGTCGACGACGCCCGGCTCACCCGAGCGCTGCTTGACGTAGTCGTCCAGCATGAGCCGCGCGATGGCGGGGCTGAAAAACGACTTGCCCTCCGAAATCGCCGTCACCGCCTGCAGCAGATCGACGTCCGCCGAGTCCTTCAGCAGGTATCCGGCGGCGCCCGCCTGGAGGATCTGCGTCACGTAGGCCTCGTCCGCGTGCATGCTCAGCACGAGCACGCGCACGCTCGGTACGTGCTTGACGATCTGGCGCGTCGCCTCGACGCCGTTGAGCAGCGGCATCGCGACGTCGAGGATGGCGATGTCGGGCTTGAGCTGCTCGGCCTGGCGGACCGCCTCGCGGCCGTCGCCGGCTTCGGCAATCACCTTCCAGTCGGCCCGCTCCTCGAGCACCTTGCGCAGCCCCTGGCGCACGACGGTGTGGTCATCGGCGAGCAGGATGCGAAGCGCCATGGTTACCCCGCGCGCCGCATCGTGTCGTCCCCGGCGGGCGACTCGGTCGCGGCGACGTCGAGCGGCAGCGTGACGGCGACAATCGTGCCGCCGCCATCCCGCTCGCGAATGGTGAAGGTTCCGCCGAGCGCCTGCGCGCGCTCGCGCATCCCGATGAGGCCGAGACCGCGGCCCGACGTCAGCCGCGTGGCAACCGGACCGATGCCGCGGCCGTTGTCCTCGATGACGAGCCGCAGCACGCCGCGCCCCGAATTGAGCGACACGGTGCAGGCGGTCGCGCCGCTGTGCCGCGCGACGTTGCTCAGCGCCTCCTGCACGATGCGGTAGACCGCGACCTCGATGTCCGGCGCGAGCCGCGTTTCCAGCGTCTCGGCCAGCTGGGCCCGGATGCTGGTGCGGTGCGAGAACGTGCGGAGGTAGGTCGTCAGCGTCGCGGGGAGGCCGAAATCGTCCAGCGCCGACGGGTGCAGCAGCTGCGACATGTCGCGGACGCTGCGCAGCGCGTTCTCGCTGAGGTCGCGCGCTTCCTCGAGCGCCGTCCGGACGCGCGGCTCGACCTCGGTGCGCAGCGCGATGCCGATGTCCATCTTCACCGCGGTGAGCGCCTGGCCCACCTCGTCGTGCAGCTCGCGCGCGAGCGAGCGCCGCTCCTGTTCCTGGACGTCGACCAGGCGCGCCGACAGCCGCTCGAGATCCTCGCGGTTGTCCCGCTCGATGCGGCGCTGCCGGTCGATCTCGCGCTGCAGCCCGCTCACGTGACGCGACGCCATCACCGCAACCAGCAGCGCGACGACGAGCGTGACGGCGCCCATCGTCAGCAGCCGCGTGCGGACCTGCCGATAGAGGAGGGTGATTTCCACCTGGCGGCGATCGTTGGCGACGTTCTGCAGCGCGGACAGCTGGTCGAGGATCTGCAGCACCGTGTCGCGCTTCGGCACGACGCGGTTGCGCAGGAGCGCCGCGGCGTCGTCGGGCGCCGTGAACGCGAGGTCGCGCGAGGCCCAGTAGTCGGCGAGGCCAGCCTGCAGGCGCGCCCAGTGATCGCGGTCCTCGGGCGACGACACTTCGGGCACGTAGCTGCCGAGCAACTCATCCACCTCGGTGCGCAGCCGCGTGAGCTCGGCGCGGTACGCGTCGCGGCGCGCGGCCGCGCGGTCAATCAGCGCGTCGCGGAGGTAGATGGATCCGAGCAGCACGTTTGTGCGCACTTTGGACAGCGTCTCCTCGCCGCGCACGTACGAGTCGTGAACGGTGGTCACCTGACGCTCGATCTGGAGGAGGCTGCGGACGAGCTGATACCCCCACAGCAGCCAGAGGGCGAAGACCACGGCAAAGCCGGCCAGCAGCGCCGCGCGGACGCTGCCCGCACCGAACGCGCTGGCGTCGGATGCCGCGGAAGCGGGCATCCGCCGATCGTAACGCATGGCCGATGATGCCCGTTCGGAGGCCGCTCCGCCATAGGGCAGCGCGCCGGCGCCGAATACTGTCCCGACCGGATGGCGACAGGGATGGATGCCGCGGTACCTTTTTGAGGTCTCGTCTCGCTTCGAAAGTCACCCGCGACGCTTGTCCCCGTCAGCGGGTGCCGAGTGCGCGTAATCACATCCACACGGTCGCGGTGATTGCGCGCACTTTTTTGTACGGTTCAGGAGGTTCAGAGGGTTCAATAGGTTCACCCCTTGAACCCGCTGAACCCAGTTCTTGCGCTCATCATCTTCGGCGCGGGCACGATCGCCGGCGCGCTCGGCGTCGCCCTGGGGCTCGGCGGCGGCATCTTCCTCGTTCCGTTCCTGACGCTCGCGCTCGGCTTCCCGCTCAAGTCGGCCGCCGCGATCAGCCTGTCCACGGTCATCGCGACCTCGTCGGCGGTCAGCGCGCGCCGCGCCGGCAATCAGCTGATCAACCTCCGCCTCGGGATGGTGCTCGAGGTCGCGACCACCGCGGGCAGCCTGCTCGGCGGCATCACCGCGCAATACGTCGCGGAGACGGCGCTGCAGCGGCTCTTCGGCGTCGTATCGATGGCCGTCGCGTTCGCGATGATCGGCCGCATCAACAGGCGCAACGTGATCGCCGATCCCGCGGCCGATCCAGGACGGCTGGGCGGGCGCTTCTACGAGGAGGAAAGCGGCGGCGTCGTCACCTATCGCGTCAGGAGGCTGCCGCTCGCGCTCGTCGCGTCGTTTGTCGCGGGTAACGTGTCGTCGCTGCTCGGGATCGGCGGCGGCATCATCAAGGTGCCCGTCCTGAACGCGTGGTGCGGCATGCCGCTTCGCGCGGCGGCGGCCACCAGCGCGCTGATGATCGGCGTGACGGCCACCGGCGGCGCGGTCATCTACTATGGCCATGGCGACCTGCGTCCGCTGCTCGCGGCGCCGGCGGTGCTTGGCGTGCAGCTCGGCTCATGGAGCGGCTCGCGCCTGGCCGAGAACACG
>DASQAX010000535.1:0-8062 GCA_035635535.1 Vicinamibacterales bacterium
CGGTACGGCCAGCGCGGCCTGGTCGTTGACGAACTGCATCTGGCCCTTGATGAAGTTGTCGAAGACCGGGTCGCCCACCATTCCCTTCTTCGGGTGATTGCTCGGCCACTGCGTGTACTTGTCCTTGCGCGGGAAGTCGCCGCCCGAAAGCGCCGGCCCCGTCCAGATTTGCGACAGCTCGGTCGCCGAGCGGATGCTGAGCGTGCCGTCGACGCCGGGAACGTACGGCGACCGGCCGCGCGCCGGGTAATCAACCATGTAGACGACGTACCCCTGGTCGATCAGGTAGTGGGCCCAACCGGGACGGCCGTCGGGCGTCTGCTGAAACACCGCGCCGGTCTGCCCGTTGCCGTGGAACATGACGATCGGATACGGCTGCCGGACCTGCTTCGGCACCCAGACCTCGACATACATCGCGCCGTCCATCTGCTCCTTGCCGGGGGCGCCGACGTAATGGCCGCCGACGTAGAAGTGCGCCATGCGCCCGAGGTTTTCGGTCGAAAACGTCGGAATCGACGCGGGCGGCAGCGCGCTCGCGGTCGTCGCGCGGCTTCCTGCCTGGCCGCCAACCTTGATGCCGACCAGCAGCGCAATGGCCGCCGTCAGGAGCACCGCTTTCATCATTCGCATAGTCATAGTTCCCTCAGGTGAAATCCGCGCCACAGATCATAGTTCAGCGGGCAGCTGGCGGCGGGCAGCTGGCAGCACGCAGCGCGGCGGAAGCGGGCAGTTCCACTTACTGACCCGGTGGCGTGGTGTTCGGCAGATTGCCGGCGGTGAGCGTCGAGCCGTCGGGCAGCATCACGCTCACGATGCGGCCGATGGCGGCGCCGTTCTTGACCGCCTCGAGCACCACGGTGACCTGATCGCCGATCTTGAACGCCTGCCTCGACCAGCCGCGCTGCGTCATGGCCGTCGGATTCTGCGTTTCGAGCGCCCAGTTGCGCACGCCGCCCGTGTCGTCCATCGCATCGATCTTGAGGAAGCAATGCGGGTTGGCCCAGATCCACTCCGTGACCGTCCCTTTCATCGTGACGCGCTTCGAGGTGTCGAAGCTCGCGTTGCCGTGATGCGCGCGGAGTGGCTGCGCCGCCAGAACCAGGAATGCCGCGATAGCAGTCACGCCGGCGCAGTGCCGCGTCATCGACATCCTCCGTTTAGCGAGGTTCCCGCGAGTGGGTGGAAATTATGCTACGAAACGGGCGTGAGCGGCGCCTGACCCGACAGCACCGCCGCGACGTTGCGGGCCGCGAGATCCGCCATCGCGGTGCGCGTTTCGACCGTTCCGCTCCCCAGGTGCGGCACGAGCATGACGTTCTCGAGCGTCAGCAGCTCGGGCTCGACCTTCGGCTCCTCCTCGAACACATCGAGCCCTGCGCCCGCGATGAGATGGGTGCGCAGCGCCCACGCGAGCGCCTTCTCGTCCACGACCGGGCCGCGCGACGTGTTGATCAGGTAGGCGCTGCGCTTCATCCGCGCGAGTGCGGGCTGATCGATCACATGACGTGTCTCCGGCGTCAGCGGGCAGTGCAGCGAGACGATGTCCGAGGTCGCGAGCAGGCGATCGAGCGGCATCGCCTCGGCACCGGGATCGTTCTTCGGCGTGCGGCTCGTGTAGGCGATGCGCATGCCGAACGCGCGGCCGCGCGCCGCCACGGCGCGGCCGATGCCGCCGTAGCCGACGATGCCGAGCTGCTTGCCGCGCAGCTCCGCGCCGAGCATGAAGTCGAACGTCCACCCCTTCCACGCCCCGCGGCGGACCAGCCGCTCGCCTTCGCCCATGCGCCGCGTGATGCCGAGAATGAGCGCCCAGGTGAGGTCCGCGGTCGCGTCGGTGAGCACGCCCGGCGTGTTCGTCACGACGATGCCGCGTTCGCGGGCCGCGGCGACGTCGATGTTGTTGTAGCCGACCGCGGCGTTCGCGATCACCTTCAGGTCGCCGCCCGCCTCGATGACGTCCCGGCTCACCGCGTCCGTGATCATGCTGACGAGCGCCTGCTTGCCGGCGACGCGCGCGACCAGCTCGCCGTGCGGCATCACGTCGACGCCGTCGCGCCGGAACTGATCGAGCTCGCCGATCCCTTCCAGTGTTGCGACGACGGATGAAGGAATCCTGCCGGTGAGGAGAATGGACGGTCGCGCTGCGCTCAATGTCCCATCGACTTGCAGTAGCCGCAGTGATTGCACATCACGGCGGGTTCGATGATGCAGGGACCCTCACCGTCCGCGCCGGACGCCACCGGAAAGATCGCGTGGCTCGCGTGCCGATCGGGCGGGTCCAAAAGGACCCGCCCTCCACTGAATGAGGGCGGTGCCGCGCCGGTTCGGACGCGGGCAATCGTCGTCCTCACCAGCGACCGCAGTTCCTGCTCGGTCATTCCTGGACATCCACGCTGTCGATGATACCGATGACCGCGGCGTTCACCGGCGCCCCCTTCCGCCCGAGCGCCTCGCCCGCCGCGCGCCCTTCGATGACGACCAGCACCTTCTCGGTGACCCCGGCGCCCACGGAATCTACGGCCAGCAGCGGCGTGCCGCGCGGCGTGTCGTCGAGCGCGAGCGGCTGCACGAGCAGCAGCTTCGCACCCTCGAACGTGTGGTGCTTCTGCGTCGCGACGACGGTGCCGATTACTCTGGCGATCTGCATACGATCATCGGCCGGCTAAAGCCGGCCCCTGCGAGCCGGCCCTTACGATTCCAGATCCCAGTGATCGACGATGCCGACGATGCCCGCGTCGGTCGGCACCTCGGTCGGATGGAACGGAAAGCTCGCTTCCTTGCCGCGGACGAAGAAGACCGTTTCTCCGACGCCGGCGCCGACCGCATCCACCGCGACGAGCGTGCGGCCGACGTTCGACCCGTCCGCCGCGATCGGCTGCAGGACCATCAGCTTGATGCCGGTGAGGTTCTCGTCCTTCCGTGTCGTGACGACGTCACCGATGACCTTCGCAAGCTGCATTGTCGTAGAGGCGGACCTTCAGGTCCGCCTAGTCCCCCGCTGCGACTTCCACCGTGTCAACGATGCCGACGATCGCGGCATCGATGGGACAGTCCTTCATTCCCGACGCCATCCGCGCGGAGCTGCCGCTGACGATGAGCACCGTTTCGCCGACGCCGGCGTCCACCGTGTCGACAGCGACGAGATAATTCCCTTCGGATTTGCCGTGCGGGTCCATCGGGCGCGCGATCAGCAGCTTGTTGCTGACCAGCCGCGGATCCTTCCGCGTCGCGACAACGGTACCGACGATGCGCGCGAGGATCATGAAGGACGGACGGGTTCCCTAGACTTTCGCGGCGGTCGACTTGCCGATCGGCAGCGTGTCCTCGAGGTTCGCGTGGGGGCGCGGGATGACGTGCACCGACACGAGCTCGCCGACGCGCCGCGCGGCCGCGGCGCCTGCGTCGGTCGCCGCTTTCACGGCCGCGACGTCGCCGCGCACGATCGCGGTGACGTAGCCGGCGCCGATCTTCTCCCAGCCGACCAGCGTGACCTTGGCGGCCTTCACCATGGCGTCGGCCGCCTCGATCATGGCGACCAGCCCCTTGGTTTCGATCATTCCCAGCGCCTCTCCCATTTTTTACTCCTGGCGGGTCCGCCTCCGCCTGGCGCCTCTGCTCGGCGGGACCCGCCCCACGTACGTGGGCCGGGTTCCGCGACGCACCGCAGCGACGAGTCGCGGACCCGGCATCAACTAATCTCTCAGATTTTTGACTGCGTCGGCGATCAGCGCCGTAAGTTCGCCGTATGTTAGCCGAATTTCTCCGTCCCTGCTCGCCTGCCGCAGCGCGCTCGTGACGTCGGGAACGAGCCGCTCGGTCGACGACGCCGGCGCCTCGAGCACCTGGCACAGCGCCTGATCGAGCCCCGCTTCGGCGGGATCGGCGCACACCGGCGCCGGCGACGCGATGCCGTACATGCCGCGCAGCCCCTGCAGCCGCTCGACCTCCTCGCGCGACAGCAGGTGCTCGCGTCCGAGGAGCCGCGCCACGAGGCTGATCTTCGCGAAGTGCTCGATCGTCTCCATCTTGAAGTGCGCGCTCAGCACGCTGTTGCCGCACGTCACCGCGCCGTGGTTGGCGAGCAGCATCCCGTCGTGCGCCTTGATGTACTTGCGCACCGCCTCCGGCAGCTCCGCCGTCGACGGCGTGCCGTACTCCGCGATGGGAATGCTGCCGAGTGTCGTCACCACCTCGGCGAGCACCGCGCGCGTCAGCGGGATGCCCGCGACCGCGAAACCGGTGGCCGTCGGTGGATGCGCGTGCACGACGGCGTTGACGTCCGGCCGGTTGCGGTAGATCTCGAGGTGCATCGGGAGCTCGGACGAGGGATCGCGATCGCCGGAGACCTTCTTGCCCTCGTAGTCGACGACCACCATCATGTCGGGCGTCATGAACCCCTTCGAGACGCTCTTCGGGGTGGTGACGATGCGACGGTCGTCGAGCCGCGCGCTGATGTTGCCGTCGTTGCTCGCCACGAACCCGCGCGCGTACAGGCGCCGGCCGGCCTCGACGATGTCGGCGCGAATCTGTTCCTCGGCGCGGGTACTCACTTCGCTGCGACCTTCACTGATGACGGTACTCGTCCCTGCACTTCTCGGAGCAGAAGAATTCCCTGCCGTCCGAGAGCGCGGAATCCGGCGACACATATGTGCCGCACACGGGATCGCGAACGAGCTTGACCGGACGCGGCTCCCCTGTTGCGGTGGTCCGTCGTACGCCCCCGGAGACGGCGATCATGCCGCCGACGACGCGCCAGACCGCGCGGATGACGAGCAGGAGGACGATGACCTCGAGGAGCCGGCCGAGCACGGCCCTACCCGCCGGATGGAGCGGGTGCGGGCGCGGAGCCGCGGCCCCGCGCGGCGGCGATGCCCTGGAGTCCCTGCTGCGCGGCCTGCGCTTCCGGGGTCCCGGGCGCGAGCTGCACGACCTGCTGCCACGCGTCGGTGGCGCCCTGCAGGTCGCGTTTGCCGAACGCGAGCACGATGCCCTTGTTGAACAGGGTCTTGGCGTGCTTCGGGTTCAGCTTCAGCGAGTTCTCGAACTGCTTCAGCGCGTCGTCCGTACGGCCCGCGTAGTAGTAGCTCACGCCGAGATCGGTGATCGCATCCGGGTTCTTCGGATCGAGCTTGACGCCGTCTTCGTACCACTTGATCGCGTCGGCGTAGCGCTCGGCGTCGAAGTAGGTGTTCCCGAGCTGCACGTAAGCGCCCGCGTTCTTCGGATCGCTCTTGATGATCGTCTCCAGGCTCTGGACCTTCCCCTGGTCGAGCGGCGGCGGCTGGCGCGTGCCGCCCGCGGCCGGGTCGGCCGCGCCCGGCGCGGGCGAAGAGGTGGCGGCCTGCTGCAGCTGCACGGCCGTGGCGCCGCGCCTGGACGCCTGCTGCGTGCCGATCACCCAGCCCAGGATGATGCCGAAGCACATGCCGGCGATGGCGAAGACGATGGAGTCGGATCTCATGGAGCGTGCCGGAACCCGGCCTACTAGTCTACGTCACCGCGGCCTGGAGTTATCCCGCGAGCCATTACAGAGCGAGCACGTCGAGGTATTCGCGGACGCTCTGGGCGAGGCCGACAAACAGCGCGTGGCTGATCAGCGCGTGGCCGATCGAGACTTCGTCGAGGTACGGCAGCCGGCGGAACACCACGAGGTTGTCGAGATCGAGATCGTGCCCGGCGTTCACGCCGAGGCCGAGCGAATGGGCCAGCTCCGCGGCGCGCGTGTAGGTGGCGAACGACTCGCGCGCGTGCGGCTCGCCGCGCTCGAAGGCGCGCGCGAACGGCTCCGTGTAGAGCTCCACGCGATCCGCGCCCATCTCCGCGGCCCAGCGAATGGGCCGCTCCTGCGGGTCCACGAACAGGCTGACGCGCACGCCGGCGGCGCGGATGTCCGCCACGACTCGCGTGATGGTGTCGCGCGGCGTGTCGGCCGACCACCCGGCCTGGCTCGTGATCTCGCCGGGCTGCACGGGGACGAGCGTGCACTGATGGGGCTTGACCGTGCGTATCAGCTCGAGCAGCTCAGGGCGCGGATCGCCCTCGATGTTGAACTCGACCCGGCGGGTCATCGGCCGCAGCCAGGCGGCGATCTCGTGAACGTCGGCTTTCGTGATGTGCCGTGAATCGGCGCGTGGATGGACGGTGATGCCGGGCGCCCCGGCGTCGACGCACACCTTCACGGCTTCGAGCACCGAAGGCACGGTTCCACCGCGCGAGTTGCGGATGGTCGCGACCTTGTTGACGTTTATAGAGAGCTTCGCCAAGAACAAATCCCGAAGCGAGCTTGGGATTTTACACAGTCACCACCAGGTGCCGTCTGACGGCGTCCGCGATCTCCTCGGCCCACGCCACGATCTCGCGCTGGTCCTGCCCCTCGATCATGATGCGGAGCAGCGGCTCGGTTCCCGAGTAGCGAATCAGCAGCCGGCCCTTTCCAGCCAGCCGTGACTCGATCGCGGACATCACCCGCGCAACCTCCGGCACGGTCGTCAGGTCGACCTTGCGGTCCACGCGCACGTTGACGAGCACCTGCGGATAGGTGGTCAGCTCGGAGGCCAGGTCCGACAGCGACCGGCTCGTCGCGCCCATCGTCCGCAGGACGTTGAGCGAGGTCGCGAGCCCGTCGCCCGTGAAGAGATACTCGGAGAAGATGACGTGCCCCGACTGCTCGCCGCCGAGCGCGATGTCGCGGCGGAGCATCTCTTCCATCACGTACTTGTCGCCGACCGGGCACCGCACCATCTCGATGCCGGCGTCACGCAGCGCGATCTCGAGGCCGATGTTGCTCATCACGGTCGCGACGATCGCGTTGCCCGTGAGGCGCCCCTCGCGCTTCATCTGCTTCGCGCACATGAGCATCACGGCGTCGCCGTCCACGACCTTGCCGCGTTCGTCGACGAAGATCGCGCGGTCGCCATCGCCGTCGTACGCGATGCCGAACGGGTAGCCGCCGTCGACGACGGTGCGGGCCAGCAGCTCGGGCGCGGTGGAGCCGCAGCGCAGGTTGATGTTGCGGCCGTCGGGCTCGCAGCCGATGCAGTGCACCTCGAACCCGAGCTCCTGGAACAGCCGCGGCGCAATCGTCGTCGTCGCGCCGTTGGCGCAGTCGATGGCCAGGCGCATGCCGCGCACCTGTTCCACGTTGGTCAGGATGTCGCGCAGGTGCCCGAGGTACTCGGCGCGGTAATCGATCTGCTCGACGCCGGGGGCGTCGCCGGCAGGCACCGTCCACGACGTGTCCGCGATGATCGATTCGACGAGGCGCTCGAGCTCCTCGGTGAACTTCTCGCCCGCGCCCGAGAACACCTTGATGCCGTTGTCCTCGAAGGGATTGTGCGAGGCGGAAATCACCGCGCCCGCGGTGTATCCCATGCGCGGGGTGAGGTACGCGATGGCCGGCGTGGGGATGATTCCCGCGCCGGTCAGCGACCCGCCCTGGCTGTTGATGCCGAAGGCGAGCTCGCGTTCGATCCACGCGCCGGATTCACGCGTGTCGCGCCCCGAGAGAAATCGCGTCGGCCGGCCGTGACCGAGCGCGCGCGCCAAGGCGCCGCCAAGACGCCGAACGGTCGGCGGATCCAATGGATACATGCCGGCCTTGCCACGAACCCCGTCAGTGCCAAATAGTCGTGCCACTACCCACCATCCACTATCTGATTCGCACTTTGACTTCGGCCGGTTCCAGGCGCACCACGCCGACGCGCGCGGGCGCGACGACGCTGACAGGCAGCTGGAAGTCGCCAGCCTTCAATCCTTCGACGTCAACGGTGGCGTCGAACATGCCACCGTCGCTCGTCATCACCTCGCGCGGGCCCCGGACCCACGCGGTGACGCGCGCGGGCACGACCTGCACCCGCCCTGCCGCGTGGCGCGGCTTCACCGCTATGTTGCCGACCGACCATTCTACGGGCGCCGGCGCCACGACAACGGCAACGCGCGCCGTCTGCGGCGTGCGCAGCCGGAGCGAGGCGTCCGCGACGCCGATGTTCACCGTCTCCGTCAATGGCGCCGATGCGCCGAAGACTGCGATCGGCTCCGTAATCGCCTGCGTGAGCTTCGACAG
>DASQAX010000536.1:0-7295 GCA_035635535.1 Vicinamibacterales bacterium
TCGCTCATCCGCTCCCAGTTGTCGCCGGGAGCGTCGGCGGCCACCTGCGCGAGCGCGAGGAACAGGTCGTCGCGAGCCGCGCAGAAGGTGACGGTGAAGCCATTCGCTTCGAGCGCGCGCACCGCCGACGGCTGGTTGAACGTCTGCAGGTGAAACGGGTTGAGCGTGTTGAACATCGACTTGCCGCGGTCGATGAATTCGCCCTCGAGCGGCTCGTTGTAGAGATACAGGGCGCCGCCGGGATTGAGCCGCTCGGCAACGGCGGCGAGGAACTCCTTCGGCCGCACCGAGTGCGTCAGCATGTGATTGCTGACGATCAGGTCGAAGCGTCCCTCGAACGGGATGCTGAAGGCGTCGAAGTCGATCGGGCACGCCGCGGGGAAGCCGTACACCTCCTCGATCAGGAAGCGCTGGTTCTCGAACAGCGTCATCACCGCGCAGTCGGCGCCGTAGAGGCGCTGAAGGATCGCGGAGATCGACCCGAGGCGCGACCGGATCTCGAGCACGCGGGGCGACCGCAGCGGCAGCAGCGACCCGAGAATCTCGGCGTGCATGCTGCTGGCGAGGCGATCGTTCATCAGGGACGGGAGGTAGTCCTTCCGGGTCAGGCCGCTGTGCGCGGAGACGAACACGCCGTTGGCCGCCATCCGCCGCAGCTGCGCTCGCTCCGCGTCCGACAAGGACGAGGAACTGAGCGCGAACTTGCCGGGCCGCGGCGCGCCCGCATCGGTGCGCCCCAGCGTCTCCTCGAAGCGCTCGAGCAGCCACCGGTACCGCTCGCCCGCGGGACGCCGCCCCGCGTACACGACGCCGCAGCCGTGGCAGAGCGAGTAGTTGTAGATGGGCGCGGCGGCGTCCGGCACGCGATCGAACAGGACGAACCGGTTGTAGCGGCTGACCTTCGTCGACTCCGCGCCGCCGCAGACGGGGCACTGTTCCAGCGTCAGGATGGGCGCGGCCGGACACGGCGTATCGTTCGACGCGTCGTAGGTGAGCACCTCGGCGTCATCGGAGATCGCGGCCGGCTTCGCCGGTTTTTCCGCGACCGCTGCGGTCGCTGGTCCGCCACGAAGCAGCGCGCGCACACCGGTCTTGACCCTGGAGAGCATGAAATTGGAGGAGTGATTTTATCGCAGCCCGCTTCGGCGGACCGCCGTAGCCTTGGCGGAGGCGGTCAGGCGGAACAATACAGCAGCACATTCGTGTACCGGCGCTCGGTTTTTCCGACATATGCGAGCGCGTCGCGTATCGAAGACGTACGGCGAACGCGCGGGCCGGTGTCGCCGCGCAGATCGATGAAATGCGTGAAGTGCCGCTCGAGCTGCTCGTAGACCTCCTCCATCGATCGGCCCGAGCGCTCGAGCATCGCGGGGCTGAACTCGATCTGCCACGCGATGTGCCGCCGCGCGAGCACGCCGGCCGCGCCCGCGAGCACGCGTGCATCCCACCCCTGGGTGTCCGACTTGATGAAGGCGACGTCGGACAGATCGATCCCCATCTGCGCCACCCAGCGGTCGAGCGTGACGCACGGGACGGAGACGCGCTCGTGCTCGCCGGCGTCCGACGCCCGCGTCACGAGATGATGCGTGCCGCTGTGCAGCGTCCGCAGCGTCATCTCGCCGTTGGTATCGCCAATGGCGACGCGGTCCGGCAGCACCAGGCCGCGCACGCCGTTGTCGGCGATGTTGCGCACGAGGCACGCGTAGTTGCCGGGATCCGGTTCGATGGCGTAGATGCAGTTGAAGTCGCCGAGCAGCACGCGCGGGATGGAGGTGGTGCCGACGTTGGCGCCGATGTCGATCATCACGCGTCCGACAGCGAGCTCCCGCGTCTCGAGAATCTCGCGAACCGGCAGACGCCGGCGGCCTGCGAGACGGCCGGCGATTCCGCCCGATTCGCCCGGCTGCGCGGGCATCCACCACCTGAGGCCGTTGATGACGACCTGCTCCGCCGCCAGCGGCATGGCCGCATCGGGATGCGCGAGCGCCTCCCGGTACGACGCGCTCCGCCCGGCGAACGCGCTCTCGCGCGCGCTGCGCCCATCGTGATTGGCGGCGAGCATCGCCGCGTGGCGCAGCGGCAGCACGTGCTCGAGGACCGCGTCATCCGGCTGCGCCGCGCGCGAGCGCTGCCGCCGCGTTTCGAGACGCCGGCGCAGCACCTGCCGCTGCCGTTCTGAGCGGTCGAGCCGCTGATGAAGCAGGTCGCGCTGACGGCGGCTCTGCTCGAGCTCGGCGCCGAGGCGCCGACCGCCAGGCAGGCGAACGACCACATCTCGCAGGAACCGCGCGAGCCAGCTCATTTGAAGGCGATAATAGCCCCGCGATGACCACCTCGCGCGAGGGACGCGTGGCCACCTTGTGGAACCTCATGTTCAAGGAGGACCGGGTGAGCTGCGCCGTGTATCAGGGCGCGCACGGGATGGAGCTGCGGGTCGAGTCGGAGTCCGGCGTCATCCTGTCCGAGCCGTTCGACATACAGCCGAGGGCGCTGGCGAAAACGCGCGCGCTTCGCGAATCGTTGCTGCGACGGGGCTGGAGCGAGATAAATCCCAAATCCCAAGATCCAAATCCCAAATCCCAATAAATCCCAACGCCAACCGAGCGCTTTGGGATTTCTTGGGATTTGGAGCTTGGGATTTGGGTTTTGGGATTTACCTACGCTCCGCCCGATGTTCGTTCAGATGATTGTGGACCGCGAGGTAGACGCGGAACGCGGTCATCGTCCAGAGGCCGGCCGCCGCGATCTTGCCGTGCTTGGGTCCCACCGTGAAGTTCCACGCGCTGACGCCGGCGACGTCGATGATGCCGCCGAGCGACACCATCCGCGCGGGGTTCGTCTGCAGCGGCTTCAGCAGCGGGTTGGTTTCCTGGACCTTGTAGAACTTCAGGGCGTGATAGGTCGTGATCCAGTCGGCGGTCGCCGCGGTGCCCGCCGCAATCGTCGGCCAGTACAGCTGGCCGCCTCTCTGCGGGGCCAATGCGGGCTCCTGCGCGAACGCCGCCGATGGAACGACGATGGCGACGAGCAGCGCTGCCGCAAGAACCCGAAGCGTCCGACTGTGAGGCATAACGGGCGTATCGGCCGCAACGTGCTAATTCTTTAGGGGATGCCCACCGCCGTCCGCCTCGGCTCCGACGTGCTTCTGTGCTCCAACCGCCTGACGGCCGCCCGGGTCGGCGTCGTCTGCAACCACGCGTCGATCGACCGCGGCTTCCTGCACGTGATCGACCGCGTGGTGACGTGCGAGGGGGTGACGCTCGGCGCCATTTTCGGACCCCAGCACGGCTTCCGGTCCGACGTGCAGGACAACATGGTGGAGACGCCGCACGGCGACGACCCGCGCCGGCGCGTGCCGATCTACTCGCTCTACAGCGAGACGCGCGAGCCGAGCGCGGAGATGCTGCGCGGCCTCGACGCGCTCGTCATCGACCTGCAGGACATCGGCGCGCGCATCTACACCTACATCTACACGATGGCCAACTGCATGCGGGCGGCGGCCCGCTACCGCGTCCAGGTGATCGTGTGCGACCGGCCGAATCCGATCGGCGGCGAGGCGGTCGGGGGCGCGACGCTCCAGCCCGGATGGGAATCGTTCGTCGGCCAGTTTCCGATCCCGATGCGCCACGGCATGACCATCGGCGAGCTCGCGATGCTGTTCAACGACGCGTTCGGCATCGGCGCCCGGCTCGAGGTCGTGCGCATGGAGGGATGGACGCGCGACATGTACGCCGACGAGACCGGCTTGCCGTGGGTGATGCCGTCACCGAACATGCCGACGCTCGACACCGCCATCGTCTATCCGGGCACGGTGCTGTTCGAAGGCACGATGCTGTCGGAGGGACGCGGGACGACGCGGCCGTTCGAGCTGGTCGGCGCGCCGTGGATTGACGCGGAGCGTTTTGCGGCCGGGATGAACGGCGCCGGGCTCGCGGGCGCCTACTTCCGTCCGGCCGGCTTCGAGCCGACGTTCCAGAAGCACGCGAAGCAGCCGTGCGGCGGCTGCCAGATTCACGTGACCGACCGCCAGGCGTTCGAGCCGGTCATCACCGGCGTCGCGCTGATCGACCAGTTCCGTCGCTTCGACCCGGGCCGCTTCGCGTGGCGGCAGCCGCCGTACGAGTACGAGCACGACAAGATGCCGATCGACATCCTCGCCGGCTCGGACGTGCTGCGGGGGCAGATCGAGTCCGGCGTTCCCATTCGCGAGATCGCGGCGAGCTGGAAGGAGGACGAAGCCGCGTTCCGCCGGCTTCGCGAACCGTACCTGCTGTATTAGACCCGCCTCCTCTACGCCCCCGCGCCCGACCGCGTCTTGGCGATGCCGGGCGCTTTCTTCTCTTGCGTGATGGGCGGCGTCAGGTGGTACTTCGTCAGGTGCGCCTTGAGCAGCTGGAACGCGCTGTCCGGCGTATCCGCGCGCGTCAGCAGGTCGATGTCCCGGTCCGCGATCGCGCCCCACTCCAGCAGCGGCTTCATGTTGAGGATCGGGTCCCAGTACTCGCTGCCGTACAGCACGATCTGAATCTGCTTGGCGAGCTTCTCCGTCTGCATCAGCGTGAGGATCTCGAACATCTCGTCGAGCGTGCCGAACCCGCCGGGAAAGATCACCAGCGCCTTCGCGAGGTACGCGAACCAGAACTTGCGCATGAAGAAGTAGTGGAACTCGAAGTGGAGGCCGTCGGTGATGTACCGGTTCGGCCCCTGCTCGTGCGGCAGGCTGATGTTGAGGCCGATCGTCTTCCCGCCGGCGTCGGAGGCGCCACGGTTGGCCGCCTCCATGATTCCGGGACCGCCGCCCGAGGTGACGACGAAACGGTCGTGCGTGGTATCGAGGCCGAGCGACCACTCGGTGAGCATGTGCGCCAGCTCGCGCGCGTCCTCGTAGTAGCGCGACCATTCCACGGCGCGGCGGCCGCGCGCCAGGATCTCGTCCACGTCGCGGCTGGTGCCGACGCCGTGCACCTTCAGCAGCTCGTCGAGCGCGCGCTGCGCCGACTCGCGGCTGTGAATGCGCGCCGAGCCGAAGAACACCACGGTGTCCTGGATGTTCTGGAGCTTGAAGCGCCGCTGCGGCTCGAGGTATTCGGAGAGGAGGCGGATGGGACGCGCGTCCTCGCTCTTCAGGAAGGAAGGATCGAGATAGGCCTTCGGCTGCGAACCCATCCCCCGATTATGGATGCTGGGCCGCGTTGGTGTCACACTGGGGTGTGCTCGAGTTCACGACGGACCTCGTCATCGTCGCCCCGCCCACGAAGGTGCTCGAGGCCTTCTTCGATCCGAAGGCGCTGGCGGCGTGGTGGCAGGCGAAACAGGCGGTCTGCGTGCCTCGTCCGCTGGGCAGCTATGCCGTCGAGTGGGAGCCGACCGAGTGGCGTGACGAGGTTCTCGGCCGCCTCGGCGGCGCGCTCCACGCGACCGTGATGGAGTTCAAGCCCGGGCGCGAGTTCTTCCTCGCCGACACGTACTGGCTGCCGCCCGACGGGGATCCCATCGGACCGATGGCGCTCGAGGTCACCTGCAGCCGTCACACCTGGGGCACCCAGCTGCACCTGCGGCAATCGGGCTACGAGGAAGGCGTCCGGTGGCGGAGGTACTACGAGCTGATCGGACCCGGCTGGGACCGCGCCCTCGAATCACTGAAGAAGTTCGTCGAGCGTGGCCGGGTGGAATAGCAGGCTTATACCCGTTGCAGCTTCAGGAAGTTCGACGGACCTGCCGCCAGGTCCGGGGAGATGCTGACGATCACGATGGCCGACTGCGGCGTGACGAGCGAGCGCGAGACGAGCATCTCGCCGATCCTCGTGATCGTCTCCGCGACATCGCCGCCAAGATCGCAGACGAGCGGGAAGACACCCCACGCGAGCGCGAGCTGGCGCGCGATCGCGGCGCTTTCGGTGGCCGCGTAGATCGGCGCACGCGGCCGCAGCGCCGACAGCACGCGCGCGGTCTTGCCGCCGCGGGTCACCGCGACGATGGCGGCTGCGTTGCTGTGTCCCGCCAGCGTCACGGCCGCTTCGCAGAGGGCGAGGCCGGGCCCCGACAACAGCTGCGTACCGGCCGGCGTGATCGATGCGGCCGGCGGCATCTGCTCGGCGTCGCGGATGATCAGCTCCAGCGTCTGCACCGCCCTCACCGGATACCTGCCTGCCGCCGTCTCGCCCGCCAGCATGATGGCGTCCACCCCGTCGTCCACCGCGTTGGCGGCGTCGCTCACCTCCGCGCGAGTCGGGCGCGGCTCGCTGCGCATGGATTCAAGCACCTGCGTCGCGACGATGACGGGGATGCCGCGGGCGCGCGCCTTCCGCGTGATCTCCTTCTGGATGCGCGGTACCCGCTCGAGCGGCAGCTCGAGGCCGAGATCGCCGCGCGCGACCATCACGGCGTCGCACGCCTCCAGGATGTCGTCGATGCGCTCGACCGCCTCCGGCCGTTCGAGCTTGGCGACGATCGGCGTCCGCGGGGCGCCCGCCTTCACGAGCGCGGCGCGCGCCTGCCGCAGGTCCTCGGCGGTCTGCACGAAGCTGAGCGCGACGTAATCGACGCCCATCCGCGCGCCGAAGGTCAGGTCGTCGACGTCCTTGGGTGTCAGCGCGTTCGCCGGCAGCACGACGCCAGGCACGTTGATCCCCTTGTGTTCCCCGAGCACGCCGCCGTCGACCACCGTCGTCCGCAGCTCGTTGCCGGACACGCTGTCGACGCGCAGCTGGATGTGCCCGTCATCGAGCAGCAGCGCGTTGCCGGCGGACACGGCCTTCGTGAGATCGAAGGTCGTCGAGATGATGCCGCGATCGCCGGCAGCATCGCCAATCACCACGCGCAGCGGCTCGCCGGACTTCAGCTCGATCGGCTGATGGTTCTTCAACTCGCCGGTGCGGATCTTCGGGCCGCTGAGATCCTGCATGATGGCGACGTGGCGCCCGGCGTGTTCGGCCGCGTCACGGATGCGTCCGATCGCCGCGCCGTGCGTGTCGTGCGTACCGTGCGAGAAGTTGAGGCGGAAGACGTCGGTACCGGCGCCAATCAATGCGCGAATGAGGTCATCGCGACCGTCGGTCCGGCCAGCGACAGCGATGATCTTGGTGTGTCTCACGCGCCAATCAGGGTACGCTGTACGGGCATGACGGTGAAAGCGTGGCTCGAAATGGCAACGCACGATGCGGAGCGGCGGGGCCTTCCCGAGCTCAAGCCGCTGCTCGAGGCGCTCGCGAAGGCGACGTCGGCGCTGAGGACGGCGGAGTGGAACGCCGACGCGACCGGTGACGCGGCGCTGGGTCCGGATCCCGGCCGTGGCC
>DASQAX010000537.1:0-7087 GCA_035635535.1 Vicinamibacterales bacterium
GATCCACGTCGGCCCGCGCGAGCTGTAGTTGGCGACCAGGTCGTCGTTGGGATCGACCGTGCCCTGCGTCTTGGCCGAGGCGATGGTGAAGGCCGACGGCGCGTTGCCCGGTGTGAGGACGCCGCCGTAGCCCACCAGGCCGGTCGAGGGGTTGATGCCCGCGTTGCCGGCGGAGACCACGACGATGATCCCGGCGCGCGACGCGGCTTCCACCGCCTGCACCATCGGGTCCGTGGCGGCAGTTTCGAACGGCGGATGCCCCAGCGACATGTTGATCACGCTGATGCCGAGCGCGTCCTTGTTGGCCGTGGCGAACTCGACGGCCGCGATGACGTCGCTCGTCGATCCGGCGCCCGAGTTATCGAGGACCCGGAGGCCGATCAGGTGCGCATCCGGCGCGACGCCCGCGAACTGGCCGTTCGACAGCGTGCCGTCGCCCGCCGCGAGACCCGCGACGTGCGTCCCGTGGCCGTAGCCATCGACGGGGGCGGACGCCACCGCGTTCTGACCATTCGTGAAGTCGTAGAACGCCGTGATGCGGCTCACCAGATCCGGTACCGGCGCGATCCCCGAGTCGATGATCGCGATGCCGATGCCGTTGCCCATTGGATCCGTGTCGGAGAGGCCCAGCTGCGCGCGAAGCTCGCTCGACTTCTTCGCGAGCTGTTGGACGCTGCCGCTCCCGTCGAGCAGCGATTCCGCCATGACGCCCGCCAGCGGAGCGGAGCTGACCGCGGCGTCAACGGAAATGGAACCGACGCCGGGCAGGGTCTCGAGCCACGAGAGGTCGGCGCTCGACAGCTTCAACGAGATCGCGTTGGCCCGGCGCGCCTGCCGGCCCACGAAGATGCCCCTGCTGCGCAATGTCTTCAACAGCGAGGCCCAGTCGGTGGTCCCATCGGCGCGCACGATCACGCTGATGGTCCTCGTCGTCCCGGCAGACAGCTCGATTTGCTCGATCTGCCGGTCGACCCGGGCCTTCTTTTTCAGTGGTCCGCCTTTGACGGCGAACATCACCGGGGCCTGCACGGTCACCAGCGCGGCGACCACGGCCCAGGTACGGACTCTAGGTAGATTCATGACGTTCCACCGATGAGCAACATCGGGTCCACAACCTCGACAATAGCGACATTCAAGCTAAGTCGTTTTGTTGCAAATGATTACGTGGTGAAAACGCTATCTGTGACCGCAGCGCACATGCGCCGTCACGGAACACGTCCGAAGCGCGCTGCTGGATGAGTTATCGGCACAATTCATCGTTAAAACATTGGCAGGTAGAAGGTTAGTGAGATGGTTCCGAAACGGAACACGGGGTTTGTGAAGACGGCACACAAGCCAACGACCGATTACGACTTCAGCAGACAAATTACGACAATGAGCGCGACTTGCGAGTGCCGCAATCAGTCGTTTGATATAGGGGTCGACGAAAAACCATTGCACCCGAATCGCTGAACATTCGCGGCGCGCGGCGGAGCATAATGCGCGCGTCCGCGATGCCAGCACCTCTTCTTTCCCGCAGGGACCTCCTCAAGTCGGGTGCGCTCATCATCGGGTTCAACCTGTTCGAACCGGTCGCGCGCGTGTTCGCCCAGGGGCTGCAGGGGGGAACGCCGCTGTCGAACGCCGGCGGCCTCCCGGCCGACCAGCTCGACTCGTGGCTGGCCGTCGCGCCCGACGGCACCGTGAGCGTGTTCACCAGCAAGGTCGATCTCGGAACCGGCACCGGCACGTCGCTCGGACAGATCGTCGCCGAGGAGCTCGATGTTCCCGTGCTCAGGATCCGGATGGAAATCGGCGACACGACAAGGAGCGTCGATCAGGGACGCACGTCGGCCAGCCGCACGCTCGAGCGCGCGGGCCCGCAGCTGCGCCAGGCTGCGGCAGCCGCGCGACAGGACCTGCTGAAGCGTGCATCGGTGCAGCTCGGTGCGCCGGTCAATCAATTGACGGTCACCGACGGCGTCGTGAGCGTATCGGGCAATTCCGTGAAGAGCGTGTCGTACGCCGCGCTGGTCGGCGGCAAGCGCTTCGACACGAAGATCCAGGCCAGCGGCGAGCAGTGGGACCTGAACCTGGCTGCCGACATCAAGCCGAAGGACCCGAAGGATTACAAGGTCGTTGGCACGTCGGTCGCGCGATTCGACCTGCCGCCGAAGTTCACCGGTCAATTCCTGTACGCGCACGACGTGCGCGTCCCCGGCATGCTGCACGGGCGCGTCGTGCGACCGCCGGTCGTCAATTCGCGGCCCGCGTCAATCGATCAGTCGTCGATCGGAGAGGTCGCCGGCGTCGTGCAGATCGTGCAGAAGGGGAACTTCGTCGGGGTCGTGGCGCAAACCGAGTGGGCGGCCATACGCGCGGCTCGCGCGCTGAAGGTGACCTGGTCGGATCCGCCGATGCAATATCCGACCGGTCCCGACGCCATCTACGACTATCTGCGGACGACGAAGCCGGCCGCCGAACGCGTGGCCACCAACACGGGCAACGTCGCGTCCGCATTCGGCGAGGCATCGAAGACGTTCGAGGCGACCTATCGCTGGCCCTTCCAGATGCACGGCATGATCGGCCCGTCGTGCGCGGTCGCCGACGTCCAGGGCGGCAAGGCGACCATCTGGTCCGGTTCGCAGGCGCCGTTCATCACGCGGAACGGGGTTGCACGGCTGCTCGGCCTCCGCGAGCAGGACGTGCACTTCATCTACTGCGAGGGGTCGGGCTGCTTCGGCCGCCTCGAGCCGGACGATGCGCCGGAAGACGCGGCGCTGATGTCGCAGGCGGTCGGCAGGCCGGTGCGCGTGCAGTGGATGCGCGAGGACGAGCACGGCTGGGAGCCGAAGGGTCCTCCGCAGCTGATCACGATTCGATCGGGGCTCGACGCGCAGGGCCACGTCACGACGTGGGACTACGCGGAGCAGACGCTCCCGTGGACCGATGCGCGCCTGACGCCGATGCTCGCCTCGAGGCAGACGGGCATCAAGCCGGATGAAAACGGCGTCGCGCTCGGCGGCGCCGACGGCGCGCCCTACGTGTTCACGAATCGCAAATCGTTGACAGCCACGATTCCGTGGCTGATGACGCCGAACCCGCTGCGCACGGCGAACCTGCGCGCGCCCTACTCGCAGGCGCGCTGCTTTGCGGCGGAGTCACAGATGGACGACATGGCGGCCGCCGCCGGCGTCGATCCCGTGGAGTTCCGCCTGCGTTATCTGACGGGCACCGGCAACCAGCGCGTCGCGGCGGTTCTGCGCGCGGCGGCGATGAGGGCGGGGTGGCGTCCCCGCGGCGCGGACCTTACAAGATCCGCGGCCGCACGAGGTCGAAATATCGTCGCCGGGCGCGGCGTGGCCATCTCCGGCATGGCCGGCACCGTCGTCGCGCAGATCGCCGACGTCGACGTCGAGCGATCGACGGGCAAGGTCACGGTCAGGAAGGTGACCGTCGCGCACGACTGCGGGATCATCGTCAACCCGGACGGCCTGAAGAACCAGATCGAGGGGAACGTCATCCAGGGCACGAGCCGCGCGCTGATGGAGGAAGTGATCTTCGATGCCGCCGGCGTGCGGAACCTGAACTGGAACACCTATCCGATCATCCGGTTCCGCGACGTCCCGGAGGTCGACATCGTGCTGATCGATCAGCGGGCCATGCAGCCGCTCGGCGGCGGCGAGGCGTCGTCCACGGCAACGGCCGCGGCGATCGGCAACGCAATTTTCGACGCCGTCGGCGTGCGCCTGCGGCAGGCGCCGTTCACGCCGGAGCGCGTGCTGCGCGCGGTGCGCGCGTAGAGGGGGAGGGCAGGACATGCAGCGGCGCGAGTTCATCGCGGGTCTCGCGGCCATCGGCGCACGCGCGCTCGTGCCCGACGTGCTCGACGGCGCACAGAGGGGCCCGGCGGCCTCCGCGCGGCCTGCGCCGGGCGGAGTCGAGGCGGCGTTCCGGATCGACGTCCACTATCACGGCAACTCGCCCGGCTTCATCGCCGCCATCAAGGCGCACAACACGGGCCAGATGCCGCTCATGAACTGGACGCCGGCCAAGGCGCTCGAGGACATGGATCGTGACGGCGTCGCGACCTCCATCATGTCCACGAGCGAGCCGAGCGTCTATTTCGGCGACGCCGCGGCCGCCCGCGCGCTCGCGCGCGAGTGCAACGACTACTTCGCGAAGCTGGTGTCCGATCATCCGGCGCGCTTCGGCATGTTCGCCACGCTGCCGCTGCCCGACGTCGAGGGCGCGCTGAGGGAGATCGAATACGCCTACGACACGCTGAAGGCCGACGGCGTCTGCTTCATGAGCAGCTACGAGGGGAAGTACCTCGGCGACCCGGCGTTCGCGCCGGTGATGGACGAGCTGAACCGCCGGAAGGCGGTCGCCTACACCCACCCGTTCCGCGGCGCGATGGCCAACATGCTGCCGGAAGGGCGCAACCTGGGCATCACGCTCTCGACCGAAACGACGGTCACGATCCAGAGCATTCTCTACACGAACACCGCCACGCGCTGTCCGGATATCCGTTTCATCTGGTCGCACGGCGGCGGCACGGCGCCCTACATCACCGGCCGGCTCGGCGCCGCCGTCGGCCCTGACGGAAAGCCGAACGCCAACCTGGCCGCGCTGCAGAAGTTCTACTACGACACCGCGCAGGCGTTTAATCCGTACACGCTGGCGACGTTCACCAGGGTCGTGCCGAACTCGCACATCCTGTTCGGCACTGACTATCCATTCGCCCAGGCAGGCACCGTGGCGAAGGGGCTCGCCGAGGCCGGTTTCACGGCGGCGAACCTGCGCGCAATCGAGCGCGACAACGCGCTCGAGCTGTTCCCCAGGTTGAGAGGGCGGTCCGCCTAAAGGCGGACTCCACCGGTGGAGTCCGGCTTCAGCCGGACCTGCAAATTGGAGGGGTTATGTTGCGAGGGGTTTCCATCGCGGCACTGCTGTTCGCACTGATCGTCATGGCCGCGCCCTCGATGGCGCAGACGACCAACGGCGTCATCTCGGGCATCATCAGCGACGCGCAGGGAGGCGTGCTCCCCGGCGTGACTGTCACCGCGCGCAACGCGGAGACAGGGCTCATGCGAACCGTTGTCACGGAGGGTGACGGTCGCTTCCGCCTGGCGGCGCTCCCACCCGGACGCTACGAGTTGAAAGCGGAGCTCGCCGGGTTTGGATCGGTTGACGTGCCGCCGATGACACTGACGACGGGGACCGAGATCACGCGCAACGTCACCATGCAGGTGCAGGGGCTGAACGAGTCGGTGACCGTCACCGGTGAGGCACCCATCGTCGAGGTCACCAGGACCGAAGTCTCGGGCGTCATCACGCAGGACCAGATGCAGATGCTGCCGCTGGCGACGCGGCAGCCGATGGACCTCGCGCTGCTGATGCCGGGCACGAGCCAGGATGCCGTGCGCGCGCGCAAGGCGAACTCGAACATCGGCGCCGGCGCCTTCACCAATGGTTCGGCGCTCCTCGTTGATGGCGTGTGGAACAAGGAAGGAAACACGGGCGAGCCGCGGCAGGACTTCCCGCAGTCGGCCATCCAGGAATTCAAGGTGATGCTGAGCCAGTCGCCGGCCGAATACGGCTGGACAGCGGGCGGCGCGGTCTCGATGGCGACCAAGAGCGGGACCAACCAGATTCACGGCGAAGGGTTCGAGTTCTATCGCCACAAGGCGCTGAACTCGATCGATCCATTCGCCAAGGCCGCCGGCCAGGCGAAACCGAACTTCAGCCGCCACCAGTACGGGGGCGCCATCGGCGGGGCCGTCGTCAGGGACAAGATTCACTTCTTCGAGGCCGCCGAAGCCCTCCAGAACAACCTGTACGACAACGTCCTTGTCAGGCTGCCGCAGTTTTACGGAAGCCTCAACGGCGTGTTCCCGAGCCCCGAGTACAACAACATGTCCTTCACGCGCGGCGACTGGCAGAGCGACCAGAAACAAAACCTGTTCGTGCGCTACGCGTGGCAGGTCTCGGACTTCACGTGCGAGGGGTGCGCGAACTCGTCGTCGCAGCCGTGGTTTTCGCCGGGCGGTGGCATCAAGCAGAGCCGGTACGCGTGGGCGGGAGCGCACACGTGGGTGCTGTCTCCGCGCGTGCTGAACGAAGTCCGCGGGCAGTGGACCACCTACCTGTTCCGCGCGCACGTTCCCGGCGTCGAGCCGCAGCGGAAGCTGTACGACGAGTCGGCCGCGCGAACCGCGGGGACGACGCAAATCTACGCGTTCCCGAGCCTTGGTTCGTGGGGCGCCAACACCAACCAGTACGGCGACCTGCTCTCACGCCAGATTCGCGACGACGTGTCGATCACCACGGGCCAGCACACCTGGAAGTTCGGTGCGGGCGGCCAGAGCCTGCCCATCCGGCAGTCCATCCGCAAGGCGCAGGGCACGTGGACGTTCTCGGTCGATCAACCGTTCGATCCGAACAACCTGGCGGCGTTCGTTCCAGTCCCGGGTTCGGTGCAGCAGTTCACGTCGGCGCTCCTGAACGTTCCCCTCTACGCACCTAACGTCCTGTGGGACACCTATGTCGAGGACGAGTGGAAGCCGCGGCCGGGCGTGACGCTGAACCTGGGGCTCCGCTACGAGTACCAGGCCAAGGTGTTCAACCAGGGGCGGGATCTGAACGACAAGGCGATCTTTCCGACCACGGGGACGCCGACCAGCCTCGCGCCGCTCGTGGACTTCTCGAAGCGGGGCGACAAGAACAACTTCAGCCCCCGTGTCGGTTTCGCGTGGGACCTGAGGAACGACGGCAAGACGGTCGCGCGGGCGGGCTACGGGCTGTACTACAACGTCATGAACACGCAGCTCGAGCTCTCCGAGATCCAGAACTATCGTCAGCTGAACGCGGTCATCGCGAACCCGACGTACCCGGATCCCTACGCGGGCCGCGATCCGATCTCGTTCGTCTCCGCGGGCGTGCAGAACATCGCGGTCCAGGCCAACGATCTGCAGAACCTGCAGTCGGCCGCGTACACGGGCGGCGTGTCGCAGTCGTTGACGTCCGCGCTGGCCATTCACGTCGACGGCGTCTACAACAAGATGACCGAGGTGCCCATGGCGCTCGACATCAATCCGCGCAGCGG
>DASQAX010000538.1:0-3337 GCA_035635535.1 Vicinamibacterales bacterium
AGCCACGGGAGCAGCCATCCGGCCGCGACGAACCCGTACCGCATCAGCCCGCAGAGCAGCACCCACGCACTGGCCTTCTCGTGCTGCCAGACGAGGATCGACAGGACCAGGATGAGGGCGGCGTCCGTTTCCATGTCGAACCGCGCGCCAAACTCGCTCGCCATGCGGGTGCGGCGCGCGAGCCACCCATCGAGGCCGTCGAGCGCGCCCATCAGCGCCGTCAGGCCGATCACGCACCAGAGCATCTCCGGCGTCGCCGGAAGGCCGATCAGTGCGGCCACCAGCGCCAGGAGCATCGCCCGGATCATCGTGACGAGATTGGCGAGCCCGAACCGCGGGTACGGATGCTGCTCGCCGGCGACTGCCGTAACGGCCACGATCATCACCGCAAAGACCGCCACGGCTTTCAGCGGATACGCGGCGCCAGCATCGATCCGCGCGCCGGCCAGCCACGCGCTGCCGCCTGTGCCCAACAGGCCGAACGCGATCGCGGGAGCGAGATTGTATCGCCGCATGTACCGCATCAGAATGTCCACGCATGCAGGACGAGGCCAGAGCATTCTGGGTGACGGCGCCCGGCCGCGGCGAGATCCGCCGTGAGGTATTGGGGACGCCGTCCGATGGCGAGGTTCTCGTGCATGCGCTGTACAGCGCCATCAGCCGCGGGACCGAGGCGCTCGTGTTCGACGGCCGTGTCCCGCCGAGCGAATGGGGCCGCATGCGTGCGCCGTTTCAAGCAGGCGAGTTTCCGGCACCCGTGAAGTACGGGTACTCGAACGTCGGCCGCGTCGTGCGTGGCCCGCGCGAGCTCACCGACCGCACGGTGTTCGTGCTCCATCCTCATCAAACCCGTTTCATCGTCCCCGCCGAAGCGGTGCACGTGCTGCCGGACGGACTTCCGCCCGCCCGCGCGGTGCTGGCCGCGAACCTCGAGACGGCGCTCAACGGCGTCTGGGACGCCAGACCGCATGTTGGCGATCGTATCGCGGTGATCGGCGCCGGCACCGTGGGGTGCCTGGCCGCCTGGCTGGCGTCGCGAATCGCGGGATGCGACGTCGAACTGGTGGACATCAATCCCCGGCGCGCGGCGGTGGCCGCCGCCCTGGGCGTGCGATTCGCTGTGCCGGCGGCGGCCGCTCACGACGCTGACCTCGTCATTCATGCGAGCGGCGCGCCCGCTGGCCTGGAGCACGCGCTGCAGATCGCGGGCGAGGAGGCGACGATCGTGGAACTGAGCTGGTTTGGCGACCAGACCGTACCGTTGTCCCTGGGCGGCGCGTTCCACGCCAGGCGTTTGACGATCGCCTCCTCCCAGGTTGGCCGCGTGGCCTCGTCACAACGGCCTCGATGGGACACCCGCCGGCGGATGCAGCTCGCGCTGACGCTCCTGGACGATCCAGCGCTCGATGCCCTCATTACGGGCGAAGACGATTTCGAGATGCTCCCGGACGTGATGGCGACGCTCGCACGTTGCCCCGGTGACACACTCTGCCACCGGATCACATATTCGGGAAGGACAGGCCAGTAGATGTACAGCGTGACCGTGCGCGACCACGTCATGATCGCGCACAGCCTCTCGGGCCAGGTGTTCGGGCCCGCTCAGCGCCTGCATGGCGCCACCTACGTGGTGGACGTCGAGCTGAAGCGCCCGGACCTCGACGCCGACGGCGTCGTGGCCGACATCGGGCGCGCGGCCGACGCGCTTCGCCGGGTGCTGGCGGATTTGAACTATCGCAACCTCGACGAGCTTCCGGCATTCGCGGGCCGCAACACGACCACGGAGTTCCTGGCGCGCGTGGTGTTCGATGGTCTCATCGCGGCGATTGGACGTGGCGAGCTGGGCCCGGGGGCCGGCGCCATCGAGCAGATACGCGTGACGCTGCACGAATCGCACGTTGCCTCGGCATCGTTCGAGGGGCGAGTGACCGGGTCATCGTAGCGATGCGGCCGATCGTGCTCGTAGTGCCCGGGCATCTTGACGCGCGCACGGGCGGCTACCTCTACGATCGGCGCATCGTGGAAGGTCTTCGCCGGCTTGGCTGGGCGGTGGATGTCCTGGAGCTCGACGCGAGCTTTCCGTACCCGACGCCACCCGCGCTGGAGCAGGCCGCCGATGCGCTCGCCTCCGTTCCCGCGGGGACGATCGCGATCGTCGACAGCCTCGCGCTCGGTGCCATGCCGGATCTCATCACACGCCACGCGTCGCGCCTTCGCATCGTCGCGCTCGTGCATCTTCCTCTCGCCGCCGCGTGTGGCCTCGACCGCGACACGGTTGCGCGCTTCGAGGAGGGAGAGCGCCGCGCGCTCCGCGCCGCAGCGCTCGTCATCGTCACCGGCAGCGCCACGCTGCCTCTCATCGAGAAGCACGAACTGGCTCGCGACCGGGTCCTCGTCGTGGAGCCGGGCACCGATCGCGCGCCGCTGGCACGCGGCTCCGGCGGGCATCGACTCGAGCTTCTTTCGGTGGCGACACTCAATCCCGGGAAGGGACATGAAGAGCTGCTCGCGGCCCTTTCCAAGGTTCCGCATCGCGAGTGGCATCTGACCTGCGCCGGGAGCGTCACGCGGCACCCGGAGACAACGGCTCGGGTGCGCGCGACAATCGCGAGGCTCGGACTGGAGGATCGCGTCTCGCTCGCCGGCGATCTCGACGGGCCGGCACTGGAGGCGTGCTACGACAGCGCGGATGTCTTCGTGCTCGCGACCCGGCAGGAGACGTACGGAATGGCTGTTGCCGAAGCAGTGGCCCACGGACTCCCGGTCGTCGCCACGATGACCGGCGCGATACCGGAGCTGGTAGGGAAGGGCGCGGGGCTGCTGGTGCCGGTGGGAGACACGCCGGCGCTCGTCGAGGCTCTCTCACGTGTGCTCGGCGACGCCAGCCTCCGCGCGCGCCTTGCCCAGGCCGCGCGTCGTATGCGAGACCAGCTTCCAACCTGGGAGGAAACGTCCGGGCGCCTGGCCGCTGCGCTCCACTCGCTCGCCGCCGATGGATGAATCGCTCTCGCATTGGCTCGGCCTTCGCGAATCGGCGGACGCCATGGCACGGTCGGACGCGCTGACGCGCACAATTGCGGGAGCGATCCCCTCCAGCCAGCAGGTCTGCGTGCTCGACCTGGCCACCGGCACCGGATCCAATATCCGCTATCTGGTCGATCGCCTTCCGGGCCGTCAGCGATGGCTGGCCGTCGATCGGGACGCTACACTGCTGGCCGATCTGCGCGAGCGCATGTCGTCGTGGGGCGCCGCGAGGGGCTACTACGTGCGGACCGAACCCGGGTCGTGCATCATTCGCAGCCCCCGGCTCGAGTGCGAGATCAAGACGAGGCGCATGGAT
>DASQAX010000539.1:0-37666 GCA_035635535.1 Vicinamibacterales bacterium
CCGGACTTGAGCTGGTTCATGTCGGTCTCGGCCCAGCTGCGCTCGCTCGTCTGGATGATCGGAACGGCGGCACGTCCGTTCGACGCCGGCAGGATGGGCGTGATCGATCTCGCCAGCGGAAATGCGGTGATAACGTTGAACCGATCGGTGATCGGATGCGGAGGATATTTCGCGACGACGGGCACGGACGCGTCGGTGCCAATCAACTGCCCCATGCCGCTGGCGTCGACGACCACGTCCTTTTCGGCCTGGAAGTCCCAGTCCTTGAGCAGCGCGTCGAGCACGGGCGTCGGCGGCGACTTCTCGTCGGGCGGGTCGACCATCACGAAGACGTGGCCGCCCTTCACGAGGAACCGTTGCAGCATGTCGGCTTCCGGCTGGAACAGGTCGGTTCTGGGTCCGGCGACGACGACGACGGACGCGTCGGCGGGCACGTCCTTCTCCTGTGCCAGCACGACCTTCGCGACGTCGTAGTTGTCGCGCCCGAGCGCGGTCTTCACCTCGCCGTAGCCGTCGCGCTCCGTGCTGTCGATGTCTTTCTCGCCGTGGCCCTGAAGGAAGTAGACCTTCTTCTTGTTGGGACTTAGCGCCTTGACGAGGCCGCCGGTGAGGTCCTGCTCCTCCGCGGAGGTCACAAGTTCTTTGCGTCCCTGGTACTCGACAACGACTGTGCCATAGCTCTGTATCTGGTATTGGCGCGCTTCGACGGGCTTCTTATCGATGTCGATGTACTCCACATCGACCTTTGACGGCGACTCGTACTTGTATTGGTCGAGCGCGCCTCGGAAGCGATCGAAGTTTTCGGTCTTGTCGAAGACAAGGAACTTCACGGGCTGATTGAGGTTCTGCAGCAGCTTTGTCGTCTGGTCCGACAGCGTGTACTGCTGGTTCTTCGTCAGGTCCCACCGCTTGTTCTGCCGGAACGACAGGTAGTTGACGGCGACCAGGATGCCGAGGAACACCAGCACGCTGGCGCCGGCAATCGCTCCGTAGCGCGCGTTGCGCTTGCGGAAGTAGTCGACGATCTCGCGCCACTGACCCAGCGTGTACAGGACCACGCACGCAAGGCCCGCCCACGCGCCGTACTTCGCGTAGACGTCCCAGTTCTGCGCGAAGCGTCCCTGCGAGATGCCGATGCGTACGACGACGGCGGCGACGACGAGCGCCGTCCCTAGCCATCCGACGATGTTCAGGATCTGCTTGATCATAGGTGTCAGCCCTTCCAGCGCTCGGTGTCGACCGATCGCGCGGTCAGGAAAAGCCCGAATGACATCACGCTGAAGTAGTACACGAGGTGCTTGGTGTCGAGGATCCCCTTGGTGAAGTCGTCGAAGTGATCCGTGATCGACAGGTAATTGAGCACGCTCTGTGTCGTCGGGCCGGTGAACGACGCAATCCAGTTGATCACCCACAGCAGCAGGAACACCGCAAAGGTGACCATGCCGGAGACGATCTGGTTCTTCGTCAGGCTCGAGATCAGGAGGCCGACGGAGATGAAGCAGCCGCCCATGAGCAGCAGGCCAAGGTAGCCCATGAGGACGACCTTCGGCTCGGGATTGCCCCACGCGAAGAGGAGCACCATGTGGATGAGGGTGATCCCGAGCATCGCCGCGTAGAGCGCCATCGCCCCGAGGAACTTGCCGACGATGATCTCGACGTCGGTGACGGGCGACGTGAGCAGCAGCTCGATGGTGCCCGAGCGCTTCTCCTCCGAGTAGGTGCGCATCGTGATGAGCGGCAGCACGAACAGCAGGATGACGCTCGCGTTCAGGAACAGCGGACGAATCAGCTGCTGGTTGATGTCGACGTTGCCGCCGCCGCCCAATCCTCCGAGCTGCTGGCTCTGCTGGTTGAAGATGATCAACATCGCGTAGAAGAAGTAGCCGAACAGCAGCGCGAAGAAGCCGATCACGACGTAGGCGATCGGCGTCGAGAAGTACGACTTCAGTTCCTTGTGCG
Organism: Vicinamibacterales bacterium; assembly: GCA_035635535.1. Classification (GTDB taxonomy): domain Bacteria; phylum Acidobacteriota; class Vicinamibacteria; order Vicinamibacterales; family UBA2999; genus Gp6-AA40. The sequence goes on from DASQAX010000539.1 coordinate 1,960, forward strand.
CAATCGCGAGGATGTTGTTCATGAGACCAGCTCCCCTGTGCGTTCCGTATCGGTGTCGACGGGCGCCGCCGGCGCGGCCGTCTCCTCGGTCGTCACGTGCAGGAAGATCTCTTCGAGGCTCATGCGCATCGGCCGCATCTCCAGCAGCCCCCAGCCGCGGCTGACGACCGCGGCGGCGAGCTCGCGACGCACGTCGCGCCCGGCCTCGCTGTCCACCTCGTAGCCGACGACCTGCAGCTTCGTGTCGGTCGCCACGACGCGCGTCACGCCGGACACGCGTTCCAGCACCGCCGCCGCATCCGCGCCGCCCGCGTCAACCTGCAGGTACATCGTCTCCGAGCCGCGAAGGCGCGACGTCAGGTTGTCGGGCGTGTCCACCGCGACGACCTTTCCGCGGTTGATGATGACGACGCGCTGGCACGTCTGGCTGACCTCGGGAAGGATGTGCGTGCTCAGGATGATCGTGTGGTCGCCCGCCAGGCCCCTGATCAACTGGCGCGTCTCGATGATCTGCTTCGGGTCGAGGCCCGCGGTCGGCTCGTCGAGAATCAGCACGTCGGGATTGTGCATCAGCGCCTGCGCGAGGCCGACGCGCTGGCGGTAGCCTTTCGACAGCTTCCCGCAGTGGCGGTTGGCCACGTCGTCGACGTGCGTCTTCCGCATCATCTCTTCCACGCGCGCCTTCCGCTCGCCACGCGGCACGCGCTTGATCTTCGCGACGAACGAGAGATATTCGCGGACGGTCATCTCGGGATAGAGCGGCGGCGTTTCCGGCAGGTAGCCGGTGCGTCGCTTGGCCTCGATCGGCTGCTCCATGACGTCGTAGCCGGCCACGATCGCCTTCCCCTCCGTCGGCGGCATGTAGCCGGTCAACACCCGCATCGTCGTCGTCTTGCCGGCGCCGTTCGGTCCGAGGAAGCCGAGGATTTCGCCCCGTTCCACGGTAAAGCTGATGTCGTCGACGGCCATTACGGGGCCGTACCGTTTCGTCAGATGTTGAACTTCGATCACAGGAGTGCCTCCGCCTGCTGCATACGGTATGGAATCCGAAATAATTACAGGAGATCCGACTGATTATACGTATCCCGACCCGGCAATTCGGACGTCCAAGCCCCTTATTCGGTCGGGATCCGGCAAGATAGGACGAGAGTCTCCTCAAGAGATGGCTACCGAGACGGTCACCTGCACAGTCTGTGAGCTTCACGCCGAAGCCGTCTTCCGCGTCGAGGGGATGGACTGCAACGAGGAGGTGGTCATCCTCGAGCGCCGCCTGAAGCCGCTGGCCGGGCTCGAGGCGCTGTCGGCCGATCTCATCGGCCAGCGGCTGCACGTGAAATACGACGCGGCCAAGCTCACCACCTCCGCCATGGTCGACGCCGTCGGCGAAACCGGCATGCGGATGTGGCTCGAGCACGAGGAGCCGATGCTCGGCAGCTCGGCGCTCGAATGGCGCTGGAAGCTGATGCTGGCCTCCGGCGCGTTCCTGGTCGCCGCCGCCGTGGCCGGGAGTGCGGGCACGCCGGGGATGGCCCTCCCGCTCTACCTCGCCGGCGCCGCCGCGGGCATCATCTACCCACTCCGGCGCGCGTTCACGTCGGCCCGGTCGCGCATCCTCGACATCAACGTCCTGATGGTCATCGCGGTGGCCGGGGCGCTGGCGCTTGGCGACTGGCCCGAGGCCACCAGCGTCGTCTTCCTGTTCGCCGTGGCCCAGTGGCTCGAAGTGAGGACGATGGAGCGGGCCCGGCAGGCGATCCGTTCGCTCATCGACCTGACGCCTCGGGAGGCGCTCGTCCGGCGGAACGGACGCGAACAGCGGGTGCCGGTCGACACGATTGCGCCCGGCGACGAGATCGTCGTCCGGCCCGGGGAGAAGGTGCCGCTCGACGGCCTCGTCACCACGGGCCGGAGCGATGTCAACGAGGCGCCGCTGACGGGCGAATCGCGCCCCATCGACAAGGCGCCCGGCGACGAGGTGTACGCCGGGACCATCAACGGCCGCGGCGCGATGGAGGTGCGCGTGCTGCGGCTCGGACGCGACAGCCGGCTCGCGCGCATCATTCATCTCGTCGAGACCGCGCAGGCGCAGCGCGCGCCCGTGCAGTCGTTCGTCGACCGCTTCGCCCGCGTCTACACGCCTGTCGTGCTGGCCCTCGCGATCGTCGTCGCGACGGCGCCGCCGCTGCTGGCCGGCGCGGCGTTCGCGACCTGGATCTATCGCGCGCTGGTGCTCCTCGTCGTCGCCTGCCCGTGCGCGCTGGTCATCTCGACGCCGGTCTCGATCGTCGCGGCGCTGTCGGCCGCCGCGCGCCACGGCGTGCTGATCAAGGGAGGCGCCTACCTGGAACGCCTGGCGTCGATCCGCGTCGTCGCGTTCGACAAGACCGGGACGCTGACGAAAGGCGAGCTGAGCGTGACCGACGTCGCGGTCATCGGGCGCGCGGTGGCGCTCGACGTCATTCGGCTGGCGGCGGCCGTCGAGGCGCGCTCGGCGCATCCGATCGCCGCCGCGATTACCCGCCACGCGCACGCGCTGCTGACCGACCTTCCGCCGGTGCGCGGCTTTGCCTCGCTGCCGGGGATGGGCGCCGAAGGAGAAGTCGACGGCCGGCGGGTGGCCATTGGCAACGAGCGGTTCTTCGAAACGAACGGCATCGGCATCCCCGCGCCATGGCCCGACGCCGACCGGCTGCGCGGCGAGGGGAAGTCACTCGTCTTCGTCGCCGCCGACGGCGTGGCGCTCGGCGCCATCGCGGTCGCCGACCGTCCGCGCGAGACCGCTCGCGAGACCATCGAGATGCTCCGCGCACTGCACGTCTCGTCGGTCGCGATGCTCACCGGCGACCACGAGGAGACCGCCGCCGCCATCGCGCGCGAGCTGCAGGTGGACGAGTATCACGCCGCGCTGCTGCCCGAGCGGAAGCAGGCGATGGTGGAGTCGATGCGCGCGGCGCACGGCCCGCTGATGATGGTGGGCGACGGCGTCAACGACGCGCCCGCGCTCGCCGCCGCCGACGTCGGCGTAGCCATGGGCGCGGCGGGCTCCGACGCCGCCCTCGAGACCGCGGATGTCGCGCTGATGTCCGACGAGCTGCTGAAGCTGCCCTACGCGCTGCGCCTCGCGCGCGCGACGATGCGCAACGTGAAGACGAACGTGGCCATTTCGCTCTGCCTGAAGGCGGCGTTCCTCGGGCTCGCGATCGCGGGCGTGGCGACGCTCTGGATGGCGGTGCTCGCGGACACGGGTGCAACCGTCATCGTCGTCGCCAATGCGCTGCGATTGATCCGGGCGCGGTAGCGACGCCGGGCGCGCCTGCGAGCCGGGCTACGGTCCGGGGAACACGGACGCGGCGGTTGCCGTCAACACAGGACGAGGCGGGGTGACGTTCAGGCCCGCGCGCGCGAAGATCACGGACGTTGGTCCCTCGTAGCACTTCCGCCATCCCTCTGCATCGAGCCGGCGCGCGGCCGGCAGCTCTCGCGGGATCCAGATGTAATCAGCTGCGAGCGTGTACGGGAGCGCGGCCCCGCCGGGCGCGTCGAAGAAGAATCGCAGGTGTTCATCCTGCACGCGCGACGAGTACACCGTTTCGCGGCGCCCGTCGATGGATACGCGCATCGCCGGCGATAGATGCCAGATCGCGTACTCCCCCCAGTCAAACCACACGAGCAACCGCTGTGACCCTGGCTGGCTCCTCAGGAATTCGACCGCATCGGTCTCGGGTGTATGACGAGGGTCGATGCGCACCTGCATCGCATTGGCTGCAGAGAGGGACGCCGCGAAGGCAATCGTCACCGCGGCGGCCGAGGCGATAAGCCGCATGCGCCACGGCGGTAGCGGCATTGAGACCCGGGCGGTCCGCATCGCCTGGTACTTCCGGCTCAACGCCGGGCCGAACAGGTAGAGGACCGACAGCGTGAAGAAGGCCAGGAGACGAACGACCATGAACGACGCGAAGGCGAGAGCCGCGACCACTCCAATCACCTCGAGTCGCCGCTCCGTGCGTCTGGTCGCCGCAAGACCGGCTATGCCCACACCCAGGATCGATGCCCAGCGCGCCCACGCATCCCACGTCAGCGCGTACACCGGCTGCCACTCGATGATGTCGGCGCGTCCGAAGCCGACCGTTTCGTACAAGAAGCGCCAGAGTCCGAAGCCGTAGGGGGTGACGAGCGTTCCTGCGAGCGCGGCGGCGCCTGCGACCGCGTACCACATGGCGTCCGATCGGCGTCCGTTGAAGACGAGACCGACAACCCACACACCCAGAACGGCTCCTCCAACCATCCACCCCCCGTGCAGATTCGCCCACAGCAGGAAGACGGCGGGAATGATCCAGAAACCCCATCGGGCCCGCCGACCTGTTGCCGTCAACGACCACAGGAAAACGGAAAAGCAGACGATTGAAAACAACTGAGGACGCACATGGTGGGTCTGTTCCATCGTGCCGAGCACGGCGATCGCGGCGAGCACGTCGCGATCGACGCTGGCGTCAACCCCCCGCTCGCGCAGCGATGAGAGCAGCAACGCGAGCACCACGCCGAGCATCGCGACCTTCAGGAGCACCAGGCCGGGACTGCCACCCAACGTGAACGCCGAAGCGGTGATCACCTCGGAGCCCCATTCGTGGTTGACCCACGGCAGGTCTGCGCCGAAGGAATAGGGGTCCACCGTCGCGACCGTTCCGTCGCGAAGAATGTCGAGGCCGAATCGAAGATGGCCCCAGAGATCGGGGTCGGCCGTCGTGTACGAGGCCGCCGCGAGCAGCACGAACCAGAACGCAATCCGAAGCAGACTTCGGGATGAGACGAACCGCCCGTGGGCTGCCGATGACATGGGTCCGGACGTCAGGCCTTCCGGTTCGTAAAGAAGTGCGCGTCGACGAACTCGCCAATCGCGTTCTGGTCCTCGTCGGCGAGCCCGATGAACTCGAGGCCCATGCCGACGCGCCTGTCGGTCCACGTCACCTTCGACTCGACGTCGACGTCCCTCTTCCCCATCGGCATCCGGAACCGCACCTTGACGGTGATCCCCCGCTCGAGCGGGTTGGTGGTACGGACCGCGACGCCGCCGCGGCTGATGTTCAGCGTGACGGCGGCGGCAATCGTGTTGCCGAACCGGTAGGCGATGGGAATGCCGAGCACGACGCGCGGGCCCCCCCGGCGGTTGAAGTCACCAGGGAACAGGTGCGGCGCGAGCGACGGCAGGATGTGCTGCAGCGACGTGTACTCGTTGACGAAGCCGCCGACGTTCAGCGCGCCGAGCTCGCGCACCTCGGTGGCGCTGGCAATGGTGCCGCTGAAGACGACGATCGGCGGCTTCTTCGGATCGATATTGCGCAGCGCGCGCACGAGGTTCACACCGTTGCCGTGCGGCAGCCGCAGGTCCACGACCAGGAGATCGATGTTGGCGAGGTCGGCCTTGACGCGCGCGATCAGCTCGTTGCCGGTCGAGACCGTGATGGCGCGGTGCCCCGCGCGCTCGAGCGCCCCCTTGAAGCGGTCGCGCACGAAGGCCGTGTCGTCCGCGACGACCACTGTCCTTGTCGCAAGCCTCGGGGCGGCCGCGGAGCTCACGCCCTGAGTATCGGATTTGACGTCACGCAACCTTAGCCTTCGTTGCGGTGGCGTCGCGGATCTCGCTATAATCCGTCGTTCTGCCGGAAAACGGCGCATCCACCCGTGGGTGCCCGCTTTTCCGGACAAGCTGGCGGCGGTTTCTCCGCCACTGGAGCCCGTATGGCGACCTGCCCCGAGTGCGAATTCGACGAGATCGAGACCGCTGATTTCGAAGAGGGCGACACCTTGAGTTGCCCCGAGTGCGGCAAGAACCTCGTGCTCGTGGGCGGCGACGACGTTGAAATCGCCGGCGACGAAGACGAGGACGAGGACGATCTCGACGAAGACGAGGACGAGGACGACGACGAGGAGGTCGACGAAGACGACCTCGACGACGAGGATGCCCTCGACGAAGAAGAGGATTTGGACGAGTGAGCCAGGGCGCGACGCGCCTCTTCGACCTTCTCGCCGGCTTCGATTCGACGATCGTCGCCTTCAGCGGCGGCGCCGACAGCGCGTACCTGGCCTGGGCGGCCACCCGCGTCCTCGGCCGCGAACGCACCCTCTGCATCACCGCTGACAGTCCGAGCTATCCCGATCACCATCGGCAGCTCGCGCTCGCCGTGGCGCGCGACTTCGGCTTGCGCCACGAGATCATTCACACCCGCGAGCTCGAACGTCCCGACTACAGCGCCAATCCCCTGAACCGCTGCTACTACTGCAAGCACGAGCTCTACACGGCGCTCACGCGCATCGCGGCGGAGCGTGGCTTCGGCACGGTCGCCGACGGCGCGAACGCGGACGACCGCGGAGACTACCGGCCGGGCCGCCAGGCGGCGCGCGAGTTCGGCGTCCGGAGCCCGCTCGACGAAGCCGGCCTGACGAAGGCGGACGTTCGCGAGTTCTCGCATCGCGCCGGGCTGCCGACCTGGGACGAGCCGGCGTCGGCGTGCCTGTCGTCGCGCATCCCGTACCACTCGGCGGTGACCGGCGAGAAGCTGCGGATGATCGAGCGCGCGGAACGCGTGCTCCGCGATTTCGGGTTCCGGGTCTGCCGCGTGCGGCATCACGACGATCTCGCGCGCGTGGAGATTGGCGCCGACGAGCTGCCGCGCGCCCTCGAGCCCGACCTGACCGCCCGCATCGTCGCGGCCATCCAGGCGCTCGGCTACCGGCAGGTGACGATCGATCCGCGCGGCTATCGCATGGGGAGCCTGAATGAGGGCGTGGTGCTCAGGCCAGCGTAACGGCTCGTTCGTGGTTGGTGGTTAGTGGTTAGGCCGGCGGCGGCCGTCCTTGCGATCGCCGCGCTGTTTCTGGCGGCGCACATTCCGTTTCTGGCGCCGTCGCTCGAAGACATCGACTCCATCAACTTCGCGCTCGGCCTGCGCCACTTCGACCCGGCGCTGCACCAGCCGCACCCGCCCGGCTATCCGGTCTACATGCTGCTCGGGCACATCTCCCTCCCCATCGTCGAGCGTGTGACATCCACGACGGGGGCGCCCGCCGAAGCACGTGCGCTGGCGATCTGGTCAGCTATCGGCGGGGCAGGCTGCATCGTGGCCGCGTGGTTCCTGTTCGGCGCATTGGCGGAGAAAGGACCCAAAGGGTCCGCGCCGCTGAGCCCTTTGTGGGGTGTGCTACTGCTCGCTGTTGCTCCTGACTTCTGGATGACGGGCCTGCGGCCCATGAGCGACATGCCAGGGCTCGCGCTGGCAATCGCCGCGCAAGCCCTCATGCTTCGCCGCGTTTCACCCGAGCCGCGCGGACCCTTCGAGTCCGTGACGGCCGGTGCTCTGCTCGCCGGCATCGCCACGGGCATCCGCGTTCAGTCGGCGGTCCTGACGCTGCCGGTTCTTGCGTTCGTCCTTTTCGAACGGCGACGCGTGTTGAAGCCGATCGTGGCATTCACGCTCGGTTGCCTCGCGTGGGGCATCCCGCTCGTGATCGCGAGCGGCGGCATCAGCGCCTACCTCGCGGCGCTCAACACGCAGGCTGCGGAAGATTTTTCCTGGGTGGACATGCTGTGGTCCAACCCGACGCCGCGCCATATCGCGGTCGGCCTGTACCAGGCGCTCGTCCTGCCGTGGGCGTCGATCCCGCTTGGCGTCGCTGTCGGTGTCGCGGCCGTCATCGGCGTGCTCGTCACGCTGCTGCGCGACTGGCGGGCGCTGCTCGTGCTGGTGGCCGCCTTCGCGCCGTACTTCGTCTTCCATTTGCTGTTCCAGCAGCTCGACACGGTTCGCTACGCGCTCCCCATCGTCGTTCCGGTCGCGTGGCTCGCCGCGCGCGCGTTCGCACTGGCCGGACGACTCACGCCGGCCGTCGCGGTCCCCTTCGTCACCGCCGCCTTGTTCGTTGCCGTTCCGGGCGGCGTCGCGTACGGCCGCGAACCGCACCCGGCGTTCCGCGCGATTGCCGACGCCGTGCAGCGGGCCCGGGTGCAGCCGCCGGGCGCCGTCTTCAGCCACTATGCCGTCCGCCGTCCGCTCCAGGCCGCCGATGTCGGTACGCTTCATGTCGTCGAGCCGCCGACGCAATACGAATGGCTGGGACTGGTCGATTACTGGCGCAAGGGGGGGACCGCGCCCGCCTGGTTCCTGGCCGACGCGCGGCGAACCGACCTTGCCCTGATCGATCCGCACAGCCGGACCGACGTTGTCCGCTACCGGTGGCGCGTCGAGCAGCGCCCGGAATTGAGCGGCACGCGGCCGCTCGGCGTCGACTGGTATCGCCTTGGCGTGCCCGGCTGGTTTGCCGGCCGGGGATGGTCGCTCACCCCGGAAACCGGCGGTCTCACGCAGGCCTCTTCCAGCGGGCCCGATCGCCAGCCAATCGAGGCGTGGGTCCGGCGGCGGCCCGGCCCGTTTCACCTGGTCGTCGGCGCGCGGCACCTGGGAAACGGCGCCGATGCGGACGCGGAGGTCACGCTCGCCGTTGACGGACGCGAGATCGATCGGTGGCCGGTGACGCTCGCCGGGCGCAACGCGCTCCGGTTCGTCGACCTGCCGCAGGGGATCGACGGGGACGGCCCGTTCGCAACCCTGACGATCGCGTCGCGTGCGGTGGATCCCGGACGGGCGGCGCCCGTCGCCATCCGTCAGTTCGACATCCAGCCGTCGACGCAGTTGATCTACGGCTACGGCGAGGGATGGCACGAGGCCGAGTTGGTCGTCGGGACCGGGCTGACGTGGCGCTGGACGAGCGAACGATCCGTGCTGCGGATAAAAGGGCCGCCGCACGCGGTGACCATCACGATGCGTGGCGAGTCGCCGCTGCGCTACTTCGGCCGCGCGCCGACGGTGAAGGTGACCGCGGCGGACGCGACCATCGCGCAGTTTCAGCCGAATGACGATTTCGAGTGGAGCGTCACGGTCCCCGCCGGCGCGCTCGCGGCGTCGGGCGGCGCCGTGGCCATCGAAACCGATCGCGTCTACCTTCCGGCACAGGTCGAAGGCACCGCCGATGCGCGGCACCTGGGGCTGCGCATCTTCGATCTGCGCGTGAATCCCGTCTCTCCTTGATTGACAGTGTGGAGACCGGACTGTAAGCTCCTCGCGGCACTCTTAACGCATTAGACGCTCAGGGAGATCGCCTCTATGAGTCTGCGCAGAATGTCCTGGACCGCCATCCTCGTCGTGATGGTGATAGTGATATCGGGATGCGCGAAGAAGGTGCCGCCCCCGCCACCGCAGCCGCCGCCCCCACCCCCGCCGGCCGTTGTGACGCCGCCGCCGCCACCACCACCGCCACCGCCACCGCCGCCACCAGCGCCGCCGGCGGCTCCTCGGCCGCTGACGGAAGATGAAGTCTTCCAGCGCAAGTCGCTCGACGAGCTGAACGCGGAGCGTCCACTCGGCGACGTGGGCTTCGACTACGACATGGCGACGATACGCGAAGACGCGCGTCCGATCCTGCAGCGCGACGCCGACTACATGCGGCGCTGGATGTCAATCCGCGTCACGGTCGAAGGGCATGCCGACTCCCGCGGCACCAACGAGTACAACCTCGCGCTGGGCGAGCGTCGCGGCGCCGCGGTGAAGGATTACCTGGCGAGCCTGGGGATCGCCGCCGATCGCATCCTTGCGATCAGCAAGGGCGAAGAGCAGCCGGTCTGCACGGAAATGAGCGAGTCCTGTTACGCCATGAACAGGCGCGGTCATTTCATCATTACCGCGAAATAGGAACCAGGGGACTGGGGAACGAGGGACTCGGTCCCAGGTTCCTTAGTCCCCGAGTTCCCTTACGATCGCCTCTGCCGCCGCGCGCGGATCCTGCGCCGCGATAATCGGTCTCCCGACAACGATAAAGCTCGCTCCCGCCTTGATCGCTTCCGCGGGTCCCATCGTCCGCGACTGATCGTTGCGCTCGGCTCCTGCCGACGCGCCGCGGATTCCCGGTGTCACGATGTGAAAGTCGGGCCCGCACGCCTTGCGGATTTGCGGGGTCTCCTGCGCGGAGGCGACCACGCCCTGGAGGCCCGCCTGCTGCGTCATGCGCGCCAGCGCGATGACTTGGTCGAGCACCGCGCGCTCGACGCCGACGGCGCGCAGTGCGTCGTGGTCCATGCTCGTCAGCACGGTCACGCCGATCATCAGCGGCGCCGGCCGTCCCAGCTTCGCGGATGTCTCGCGTGCCGCCCGTGCCGCCGCCTGCATCATCGCGTGGCCGCCCGACGCGTGCACATTGATCATCCAGGCGCCCGTGCCGACCGCGGCTTCGACCGCCTGTTCGACCGTGTTCGGGATGTCGTGATACTTCAGGTCGAGGAAGACGCGCGATCCCGCGTCGGCGATGCGGCGCACGAGCGCCGGCCCTTCGCTGGTGAACAGCCTGTTTCCGACCTTGAACCCGCCGGCGAGGCCGCGCAGCGCGGTCACCAGCTGCATCGCACGCTCGCCGCTCTCGACATCGAGGGCGACTAGGAGCTGATCCACTGTTTCTCGCGGGAGGTGGTGTCGATCGTGCCGATGAGATCGGCGAGGCGTTCGACGCCGTGTCGCCGCATGTAGTCGGTGATGCCGTCGAGGAGCTTGCCCCAGATGAACGGATCGACGAAGTTGGCCGTGCCCACCTGCACGGCGGTCGCGCCCGCGATGATGAATTCCAGCGCGTCGCGAGCGCTCGCGATCCCGCCCATGCCGACGACCGGAATCTTCACGGCACGGCGGCACTCGTACACCATCCGCACGGCGATGGGACGAATCGCCGGACCGCTCAGCCCGCCGACGATGTTGGAGAGGATCGGGCGCCGGGTCTCGACGTCGATCGCCATCGCCAGGAACGTGTTGACCAGCGAGACGGCGTCGGCTCCCGCGTCCTCCGACGCGCGCGCGAACGAGGCGACGTCGGTGACATTCGGCGTCAGCTTGGGGATGACGGGCAGCGGCGTCACCTTTTTCACCGCGCTGACGACGTCGAACGTGCCGTGCAGGCTGCACCCGAACGTGATGCCGCCCTCCTTGATGTTCGGGCACGAGATGTTCAGCTCGAGGGCGGCGACGCCTTCGGCGTCCGAGAGGATGCGCGCGAGCTCGACGTACTCGTCGAGCGTGCTGCCGCAGATGTTGACGATGACCGTCGCGCCGAGCTGGCGGAGCTCCGGCAGCTTCTCGCGAACGAACCGGTGCACGCCGATCCCCTGCAGGCCGATCGCGTTCAGCATGCCCGACGGCGTTTCGACGATCCGCTCGGGCGGGTGTCCCTCGCGCTCCTTCAGGAAGAGGCCCTTGACGGCCACGCCGCCGAGCGTCGAGAGGTCGACCGCTTCCGCGTATTCGACGCCGTAGCCAAAGCAGCCGCTCGCCGCGATCAGCGGGTTGGCGAGCGTCAGCGCGCCGATCTGGACCGACAGATCAACGCCCAACTGCCAACTCCCAACTCCCAAGGTACGTAGGGGTCCTCAATCCCATACGAGATCGTCCCCTCGGAATACCGGCCCCGCGATGCACGAGCGGACATAGTGGTGTGCAGGCCGGGTGCTTTCCGCCTCCGCCACGTCGGGTCGCGCAGCGACCCGACAGCCAGCGCTGGTTTGGCAGACCGCTTCGCGGTCTGCCCCGGCGGACTCGCCAGAGCGCGAAGCGCGGAGGCGGTCGGACCCGGCGTCGTCGCGCACGGGAATCACGCAGCTGTAACAGCCCCCCATCCCGCAGCCCATCACGCGCTCGACCGACACCTGCGATGGACATGTGAATCTCGCCGCGACGTGCGTCACGGCTTCAAGCATCGGTTCTGGTCCGCACGCGTAGATCATCACGGCCGGCACCGGCCGGGATCCGAGGTCGCGGAGCTCGCGTTCGAGCGGCACGGTAATGCGCGCGCGATCGCCGATTGATCCGTCTTCCGTCGAGAGCACCAGCCGGATACCCCGCGACCGGAACCAGTCCAGGTAGAACAGCTCCGCGCCGCTTCGCGCGCCGTAAAAAAGCGTCGTCTTCGTGCCGCGCGCCAGCAACGCGTCGCCGAGCGTGGCGAACGGCGCGAGCCCCACGCCACCCGCAACCATCCACGCTTCGGCAGGTGGATCGACGAGCTCGAACGGACGGCCGAGCGGGCCGAGGCACGAGATCGTGTCGCCTTCGACCGCATCGAACAGCATGCTCGTCGTGACGCCGATCCGTTTGCTGAGCAGCGTCAAGCCGTCCACGCCGTTGTTCGACCGAAGGACTTCGAACACCGAGAACGGCCGCCGCAGCAGCGGATCGCCGCTTCCTCCTGACTTCACCATGACGAACTGGCCGGGCCTGGTGGCGGCGGCGATGTCGGGAGCCGCGAGCGCGATGACGTTGTAGTCGGGGGACAGACGCGTGTTGCGGATCACGCGCGCCTCGACGTCGCGAAGCATTCCGGCGAGTATAACCACCAACCATCCAACCACCAACCAACCTGCCTGCTGCCTGCTGTATACTGTCTCAGCTCTTTAACGCGGTCCTGCGAGTCCGCGAAGAGGTGAACATGCCAGACAGCAAGTCCGCGGTCGTCATGGACGCGGATCGCATCGCCCGCACCCTTACCCGCATCGCACACGAAATCGTCGAGCGTAACAAAGGCGTTGATGCCGTCGCGCTCGTCGGCATCCGTACGCGCGGCGTCTACATCGCGCGCCGGCTCGCGCGCACGCTGAAGCAGATTACGGGTGACGAGGTGCCGACCGGCGCGCTCGACATCACGCTGTATCGCGACGACCTGATGCGGAACGCGGTCGGCCCGCAGCCGGTCATCCGCCGCACCGAGATTCCGTTCTCCATCGACAACAAGACGATTCTCCTCGTGGACGACGTGCTCTATACGGGGCGGACGACGAGGGCGGCGCTCGACGCGTTGATCGATTTCGGCCGGCCGAAGGGCATTCAGCTGATCGTCCTCGTCGACCGCGGGCACCGCGAGCTGCCGATCAAGGCGGACTACGTCGGCAAGAACCTGCCGACCAATCCCGAGGAAAGCGTCCAGGTACGGCTGCAGGAAACCGACGGCAACGACGAGGTGATCCTGCAGCAGGAGGCGACGGTATGACCCCTCGACTGAGCCCGGGGCAAGGCGCTCTTCACGACGTCGATCGGCGGACGGCCATCACCTCGCTCCGGTCCAAGGACCTGCTGGGCATCTCGGACCTCGACACCGAGGAAATCACGCTGGTGCTCGACACCGCCGACGCGATGAAGGAAATCGGGTCGCGCCCCATCAAGAAGGTCCCGGCGCTGCGCGGCAAGACGGTCGTCAACCTGTTCTTCGAGCCGAGCACGCGCACGCGCACCTCGTTCGAGATCGCCGAAAAGCGCCTGAGCGCCGACACGCTGAACATCGCGATTGCGACCTCCAGCGTGGTGAAGGGCGAGACGCTGGCGGACACCGCGCTGAACCTCGAGGCCATGCAGCCCGACATGATCGTCCTGCGCCACTCCTCCTCGGGCGCGTGCCACCTCCTGTCGCGCATCTGCCGGTCGGCCATCATCAACGCGGGCGACGGCATGCACGAGCACCCGACGCAGGCGCTGCTCGACGCGTTCACGATCCGCGAACGGAAACAGCGGCTGAAGGGACTGAAGGTCGCCATCGTCGGCGACCTGCTGCACAGCCGCGTGCTGCGGTCGAACATCCTGCTGCTGACGAAGATGGGCGCGGACGTCTGGGTGTGCGGCCCGCCGACGCTGATGCCCGCCGGCATCCGCCGTTTCGGCGTCACCGCCACCAGCAGCGTCGACGCGGCGGTCAAGGACGCCGACGTCATCATGCTCCTGCGGATCCAGCTCGAACGGATGGAAGGCGCGTTCTTCCCGTCGCTGCGCGAGTACTTCAACGTGTTCGGCATGACCGAAGCGCGCCTGACGCTCGCGAAACCCGACGTGATGATCATGCACCCCGGTCCGATGAACCGCGGCGTCGAGATCGCGTCGGAGGTCGCCGACGGCCCCTACTCGGTGATTCTCGACCAGGTCGCCAACGGCGTCGCGGTGCGCATGGCGGTCCTGTACCTCCTGGCGGGCGGAGCGGAACATGAAGAGGCTGCTTAAGGGCGGACGCGTCGTCGACCCCGCCAACCGGATCGACGGCGTGCGCGACGTGCTCATCGACGGCGATCGCATCGCGCGGGTCGGCACCGACCTGCCCGCCGACGGCGCCACCGTCATCGAGATCCCCGGCGGCCTCGTCGTCTGCCCCGGGTTCATCGACATGCACGTCCACCTGCGCGAGCCGGGGCAGGAGCACAAGGAGACGGTCGCGACCGGCACGGCGGCGGCCGTCGCGGGCGGTTTCACCGCCGTCGCGTGCATGCCGAACACCAACCCGGTCAACGACGACGCCAACGTCACGACCTACATCCTGGACAAGGCGAGAGAAGCGAACCTCGCGCGCGTCTATCCGATCGGGGCCGTGTCGCGCGGATCGAAGGGCGAGCTGCTCGCCGACATCGGCGACCTCCGGAAGGCCGGTTGTGTCGCGATCACCGACGACGGGCATCCGACCAGGACCGCCATCCTGCTGCGGCGCGCGCTCGAATATGCCGGGATGTTCGGGATGCCGGTCATCGAGCACTGCGAGGATCCGTCGCTGAAGGGGGATGCCGTCGCGCACGAGGGGTACTACGCGGCGTCGCTCGGACTGCGCGGGATGCCCGGCGCCGCCGAAGCGCTCGGCGTCGAGCGCGGCGTCCTGCTCTCGGAGCTGACCGGCTCCGCGTTCCACGTCGCGCACATGAGCGCGCGCACGTCGCTGCGGGCGGTGCGCAAGGGGAAGGACGCGGGTGTCCGCGTCACGTGCGAGGTCGCGCCGCACCATTTCACGCTCACGGACGAGGCGCTGGCGACACCGGTGCCGTACGACACCAACACGAAGATGAACCCGCCGCTGCGCGAGACCGCCGACCGCGACGCGATGCTCGACGGCATCGCCGACGGGTCGGTCGATGCCATCGCCACGGATCACGCGCCGCATCACTACGACGAGAAGAAGGTGGAGTACGACCGCGCGCCGTTCGGCATCGTCGGCCTCGAGACCGCGGTGCCGCTCTCGCTCGATCGGCTCGTGCACGCGGGACGCATCCGGCTCTCGCGGATGGTGGAGCTGCTGTCGGTGAACCCGGCGCGCATCCTCAACGTGCCGGGCGGCACGCTGTCGGAAGGCGCGCCCGCCGACATCACGATCATCGCGCCCGATCTGCAGGTGCGAATCGAGGCGAGCCGGCTGCGGTCACGATCGAAGAACACGCCATTCGATGGATGGGAGCTTCGTGGCGGCGTCGCGGCGACCTTCGTCGGCGGCCGGCCGCTGTTCGTCAACGCCGGCGCCGTGCTGGCCATGACGGCGGAGGTGGCAGGGGCGTTATGAACACGGCGCTCGAGGACCTGCAGCAGTTCCAGGTCCTGATGCTCGACGGCCACTTCGACTTCGGCAACGGCTTTCACGGCCGCGTGTACCTGAACCCGCATCAGCTCTTTCGCTATCCGTCGACCATCTGGAGGTTCGCGCAGGATCTGATCGACATCCTGCCCGCGCCACTGCTCGACCAGACGGAGGTCGTCGCCGGACCGGCGACCGGCGGCGCGCTGCTGGCGCACACGGTCGCGGGACTCCTCGACAGCCGCCGCGCCATCGCCGGCGCGCCGATGATGTTCGCGCCGTTCATGATGGACGCTTATCGCGGCCCCGGGCTGAGCCGCTACTACCGGCAGCAGGTCGCCGGTAGGAACGTGCTCATCGTCGACGACGTGCGCAACACGGGGCAGACGCTCGCACGGTGTGCAACGATCGTGCAGTCCGCCGGCGGCCACGTCCTCGCCACGGCAGAGCTGTACGATCGGATGGAGGCGACGGCCACTGCCGGCGCGCCGAATTTCGCGCTCGCGGAGTACAAGGCGCCCGAAAACCATCCGGCCGAGCGGTGTCCCATGTGCCAGGCTGGGACACCCGTTACGACGTTCTGAGCGGTCCGCTCCTCTGATATCCTTCCGGTTCTCCGCCCAACAGACATTCGCCCCGTCCTTGACACCCGGGGCCTGCGTGACGGGTCGTCGGAGGCTCAATGCCAGTGACCGCCAGGATCGCCCTTGCGATTGCGCTCGCCATCGTCCTTCGTCCCACTGCCGCACAGGCGCAGGCGGCTGACGATCGTCAGCTGATTCAGGACCTGATCGCCCGCGTCCAGGCGCTCGAGGCCGAAGTGAAGGCGCTGAAGGATGCGCAGGCGCGCCCGGCGGAAGCGCAGCCGGCCGCGTCCACGACGCCGACGGAAATGGGACTCGGGGGAGGCGCGGGACCGAGGTTGGAGATCCACGGATTCGCCGATCTCGACTATCTCCACACCGACGAGTCGCTCACCCACGGCTCGTTCACGCTCGGCCAGCTTGACCTGTTCATGAGTTCGGCGCTGTCCGACAACACGTCGGTCGTCGGCGAGCTTGTCACGGAGGCGGACGACGACAACGTCTTCCACGTCGATCTCGAGCGGCTGATGCTGCAGTTCAAGCCGAGCGACTACCTGAACATCGGCGTCGGCAGGTACCACACCGCGATCGGCTACTACAACACGGCCTATCACCATGGCACCTGGTTTCAGACGGCGACCGGCAGGCCGTTCCTGTTCCAGTTCGAGGACCAAGGCGGGCCGCTGCCCGTGCATGGCGTGGGCGTGACCGTCAACGGGCGCATCCCGTCCGGACGCCTCGGCCTGCGCTATGTCGCCGAAGTCGGCAACGGCCGGGCGTCGCGGTCGCCGCTCGCCGAGCCCGTGCAGAACGCCGTCGACGAAAACAATCGCAAGGGAGTCAACGTGGCGCTGCTGGCGCAACCCGACGCCCTCTCCGGTTTCCAGGCGGGGCTGTCGATGTATCGCGATCGGCTCGAGCCCGGCGGGCTGGGGCGCGTCCAGCAGACGCTTCTCGCCGGGCACGTGGTGTACCACGGCCACGGCCTCGAGCTGCTCAACGAAGCGTTTGCCCTTCGCAACGCGCCAGCCCTCGGGAGCGTCGTGACGACGCCGGCGTTCTACTCGCAGGTCGCAATGCTGTTCGCGCAGAAGGCCACGCCCTATTTCCGCTATCAGTACTTCAACGCGCCGCAGCGCGACCCGATCTTCGGCGGCATCGGCCTCAGGAAGGGACCCTCGCTCGGTCTCCGCTACGACCTCGAGCCATTCGCCGCGCTGAAGGTGCAGTACGACCGGACCGTGCAGCGCGATACGGATCCAATCAACGGGTTCGCGACGCAACTGGCGTTCACCTTCTGAGTGGGTGTGGTGTGGGGATGAAGCGCATTGCCGGATTCGGTTCGACGGTCGTGCTCGCCACGATCCTCGGCCTGTCCGGACGAGCGCCGGCCGCCGCGCAGCCTGCAGGCCAGGAGGCGCTGGCGATCGTCGTCAACCGCGCCAATCCGATCAACGACGTGTCGATCACCGACTTGCGCAAGGCGTTCCTGGGCGGTCAGCAGCGCTGGCCGAACGGCCGCAAGATCACCGTCGTGATGCGCCCGGCCGGTGACGTGGACCGTGCCGTCGTGCTTCGCCTCGTCTGCCGGATGAGCGAGGCCGAGTTCCAGAAGCACGTCCTGCAGGCGACCTTCACCGGCGAAGCGACCGGCGGCCCGCGTGTGCTGGATACGGCGCTTGGCGTCCGCCGTTTCGTGTTCAACGTTCCGGGCGCAATCGGCTACATGCGTCTCAGCGAAGTCGACGACACGGTCAAGGTGATTCACGTCGAGGGTCTGGCGCCGACCGATCCGGGCTATCGCCTCACGGTTGCGGCGCGGCCGCCGGGCGCCGTATCGGCCTCCGGCAACTGATCTGCCATGCGCCGTCCCGGGATCCTCCTGCCGCTCGCCCTCATCGCCCTCATCGTCCTGGGCGTGGGCGCGTTCATTCTCGCGGACCTGCGCCGCGCCGCGCGGGACGCGGAGGACATGTACGCGGGGCTCGCGCGCGGTCTCGATCTCATCGGCGGCCTGCAGTTCGAGACACAGGAAGCGCGGCGCGCCATGCTGTACGCGCTCACCACGAAGGACGCCAACCTGCAGGTCCGGTACGCCGACGAATCGCGGGCCGCCGACGCGCGCGTGGGGCGCCTGATCGACGACCAGACGCGCCTGCTGGACGCGCCGGCCGCGGCCGATGCGGCGCGTCGGCTTGGCCGCGACTGGGCGACCTACCTGAACACGCGGGACGAGGTGCTGGCCTCGATCCTCGAAGGGAGCGTCGGCGACGCCGTGGTGCGCGACCTGCGCGACGGCGTCCCCGCCTTCGATCGCGTGCGCAACGACCTGCTGCAGGTCCAGCAGCTGTACAAGGACCGCGCCGAGCTGCGGATGTCGGACGTCTCCACCTCGTCGAGCCGGTCGTTCCTGCGGCTCATCCTCCTGCTGGCGGCGACGCAGATTCTCGCGGTCTTCGCGGCCGTCGTGCTGCAGAAGAACCAGATGCTGCGGGCGGTGCAGCAGTCGGAGCAGCGGCTGCGCGAGGTGATCGAGTCGATCAACGAAGGGATGTTCGTCGTCGGACGCGACGGCCGGGTGAACCTGTGGAACAGCGCCGCGGAACGGATGTGGGGACGCCCGCGCGACGGGGTCGTCGGCCATCCGCTGGCGGGCGCGTTTCCGGAGGTCGAAGCCACGCCGCTGCCGCGCGCGATCGACGAGGCGCTGCTCACCGGCCGCGTCGCGCCGGTCGTGGAGTTCGCGCGGTCCGGCGATGCCGCCGATTCGATTTTCGAGGCACGCGTCTTCCCGTTCGGCCGCGGCGTGACGGTCTTCCTCGACGACGTCACCGCCCGCAAGCGCTTCGAGGCGGAGTTGAAGCAGGCCAAGGACGACGCGGAATCGGCCAGCCGGGCGAAGTCGAAGTTCCTGGCCAGCATGAGCCACGAGCTGCGGACGCCGCTCAACGCGATCATCGGCTTTTCGGAGATCCTCACCGACCACCTGTACGGCGACCTGAACGAGCGCCAGGACAGGTACGTGCAGAACATCCTGGTCAGCGGACGCCACCTGCTCCAGCTGATCAACGACATCCTCGACCTCTCCAAGGTCGAAGCGGGGCGCGTCACGCTCGATCTCGCGCCGTTCGACGTCGGCGCCGCGCTGCGCGACGTCCACGTCATCGTCAAGGCGCTGGCGATCAAGAAGGGGATTGCGCTCACCTTCGACGTCACGCCGGACCTGCCGGTCGTGACCGCCGACCAGGCGAAATTCAAGCAGGTCATGTACAACCTGCTCAGCAACGCGATCAAGTTCACCATGCCCGGCGGCGCGGTCACCACCCTGGCGTCGATTGCGGAAGACGCCTCGGCCGGCCCCCTTCTTCGCGTGTCGGTGACCGACACCGGCATCGGCATCAGGCCCGACGACCAGGCGCGCATCTTCGGCGAGTTCGAACAGGTGGACTCGCCGTATGCCCGCGAGCAGCAGGGCACCGGCCTCGGCCTCGCGCTCGCCCGGCAGCTCGTCGCGCTCCACGGGGGTCGCGTCTGGGTGGAAAGCGAAGAAGGCAAGGGGAGCACGTTCACGTTCGCCATCCCGGTGAAGACCGGCGGGCGCCGCGAGCCGCCTGTGACGGTCGCGGCAGCCGCGCTGGCGCCCGAGCCGAGGGCCACGCGGCTCACGGTGCTCGTCGCCGAGGACGATCCCCACGCGAGCGAGCTGCTGACGCAGTACATCACCAGCGCCGGGTACACCGTGCGGCACGCCTTCGACGGCGAGCAGGCGGTGTCGATGGCCCACGAGATCCGGCCGGCGGCCATCACGCTCGACATCATGCTGCCGAAGAAGGACGGCTGGAAGGTGCTCGCCGAGTTGAAGTCGCACCCGGAGACCAGGTCGATACCGGTCATCATCGTGTCGATCACCGACGACCAGCAGCTCGGGTTCGGCCTGGGCGCGACGGACTTCCTCATGAAGCCCGTCGACAAGGAGGATCTCTCCGAGGTCCTCGAACGGGCCGTCACCGCGTCTGCCGGCCGCATCCGTACGGTGCTCGTGGTCGACGACGAGCCGGAGACCGTCGAGCTCGTCGGCGACCTGCTGCGCCGCCACGGCATCGAGGTGCTCAAGGCGTACGGCGGGAACGAAGGCGTCGCGATGGCCGTCGAGCACAGGCCCGACGCCATCATCCTCGACCTGATGATGCCGGGCATGACCGGTTTCGACGTGGTGCGCCGCCTGCGCGAGGACCCGAACGCGCACCGCATCCCCATCCTGATCCTGACCGCGAAGGACCTCACGGCGGACGAGCGCGCGGCGCTGAACCGCCACGTGCAGGCCATCGCGCAGAAAGGCGGACGCGAGGAGCTGCTCCAGGAACTGGCGCGGCTCGAGCGCGTCTGGCAACATACGCCGTGAGCCGGTGAAGGACGCGGCAACGATGGCCGGAGCGCGAATTCTCGTCATCGAGGACAACCCGCTGAACCTGGAGCTGGTTCGCGCGCTGCTCGAGGTGCATGGCTACGAAGTGATCGACTCTGGAAACGCGGAAGACGGCATCGAACGAGCCAGGATGGAGCAGCCCCAGTTGATCTTCATCGATTTGAGCCTCCCGGGCACCGACGGCCTCGCGGCGACGCAGCTGCTGAAGGCCGACGCCGCGACGCGTCACATTCCTGTCGTCGCGCTGACCGCGCACGCGATGAAGGGCGACGACGAGCGGGCGCGGCAGGCGGGCTGCGACGGATACCTGACCAAGCCGATCGACACGCGGTCGTTTCCCGCCGTGGTCGCGCGCTTCCTGGCGCGGGAGCAAGGCTGACGTGGCCGCCCGTCTGAAGCGGATCCTCATCGTCGACGACGAAGAACAGAACCGCGAGCTGCTCGTGGCGATGGTGGAGTCGCTCGGCTACGAGCCGGACGTCGCGTGCGACGGCGTGGAGGCGCTCGCGAAGCTGCACCTCGACGTCGACCTGATCCTGCTCGACGTCATGATGGAGGGCATGGACGGCTTCCAGGTGGCGCAGCGGATCAGGCGCGATCCGCAGGGCGGCGACGTGCCGATCATCATGGTGACAGGGCTGACGAGCCGGGAGGACCGGCTGCTGGCCGTCGAGGCCGGCGCCAACGACTTCATCTCGAAGCCGTTCGAGCGCATCGAGCTGCGCGTGCGCATGGCGTCGCTGCTGCGGATGAAGGAAGCGCAGGACGCGCTGCGCCTGCACCAGCGCGAGCTCGAGCTGCTCGTCGAGCGGCGCACGGCGAGCCTGCGCGACGCGCTGCAGGCGATGGTGGAAGCGCAGCGGCAGGCGCACCAGGCGCAGCTCGACACCGTCGAGCGCCTGGCCATCGCCGCCGAATTCAAGGACAAGACGACGGCCTATCACATCCACCGCATGAGCCAGTACGCGGCGATCATCGCCCGCGGCCTCCGCCTCCCGCCGGGCGAGGTCGAAGACCTCCTGCACGCGAGCCGGATGCACGACGTCGGCAAGCTCGGCATCCCCGACGACATCCTCCGCAAGCCCGCCAGCCTCGACGCGCCGGAGCGCGAGCTGATGCGGCAGCACACGACGATCGGCGGCCGCATCCTGGGCAACACCTCGTCGAAGCTGCTGCAGGAAGGGCAGGTCATCGCGATGTCGCACCACGAATGGTGGGACGGCAGCGGATACCCGAACGGGCTGTCGGGCGAGGCCATCCCGTTGTCGGGCCGTATCTGCGCGGTCGCCGACGTGTTCGATGCGGTCACGAGCGTCCGTCCGTACAAGCCGGCATACAGCAACGAGCAGGCCTACGAGATTCTGCGGAACGAGCGCGGCACTCACTTCGACCCGCGCATCGTCGACGTGTTCTTCGAGAACCTGAAGGAGGTCGTCGAGATCCAGGCCCGCTACCGCGACGGCGTCGTGGCGAGCTACTCGTAGGCTTCGAAAGGCGACGCGCGGGACGCATGCCATTCCAGGATCTCTTCGGCGCGCGCCAGCCGCTCATCGGCGTGCTCCACCTGCTGCCGCTGCCGGGCGCGCCGCTCTACGACGGCGTCATGCAGAAGGTGTACGACCAGGCGCTCGCCGAGCTCGACGTGTTCAAGCGCCACGCCCTCGATTCGGTCATCGTCGAGAATTTCCGCGACATGCCGTACTTTCCCGGGCGCGTGCCGGCCGAAACGGTCGCGGCGATGGCGGCGGTCTCGCGCGACATCGTCCGCGCCGCGGGCATGCCGGTCGGCATCAACGTGCTGCGCAGCGACGGCGAGGCGGCCATCGCGATTGCCGCGGCCAGCGGCGCCCACTACGTTCGGGTGAACGTGCACATGGGGGCGGTCGTGGCGGACCAGGGAATCGTGCAGGGGAGCAGCCAGTTCTCGGTACGGCTCCGCAGCGCCCTCAAGTCGGAGGCGTTGATCTTCGCCGACGTCGGCGTCAAGCACGCGGCGCCGCTCGCGGGCCGGAGCCTGGACATCGAGACGCGCGATCTCGCCGAGCGCGGTCTCGCCGACGCCGTCATCGTCACCGGCGACAGGACCGGCGTCGAAACCAGCCTGGCGGACATCGAGGCGGTCCGGGCGGCCACGAGCCTCCCGATCCTGGTCGGCAGCGGCGCGACCCCCGAAAACATCGAGCGGATGCTGCCGAAGGTCAACGGCTTGATCGTCGGCAGCTATTTCAAGAAAGATGGCGCCGGCCACAACTTCGTCGACCAGGCGCGGGTCGAGCGGTTCGCGCGCCGATTTGCCGAATTGAGAGGATGACATGAAGTCAGCAGGCAGTGGGCAGGGCCGTGAGGCCGCAGGCGGCTGGACGCTGGGAGCAGGGAGGGTGGTTGCGGTACTCGCGGCGGTGACCCTGTGCGCGTCTTCAGCGTTGGCGCAGGACCGGCTGCCGCCGGTTCCGGCCGACAAGCTGACCGACGCGCAGAAAAAGGCCGCCGCCGAGTTCCTCGTCGAACGCAAGCAGGAGGTGTTCGGCCCGTTCGTGCCGCTCAGCCGCAGCCCGCAGCTGATGATCAACGCCGCGAAGATGGGCACCTACCTCCGGTTCGGCAACTCACTGCCGCGCGACGTCAGCGAGTTTGCGATCCTGCTCGTCTCGCGCCGGTGGACGCAGCAGTACGAATGGTACGTGCACGCGGCCGATGGCAGGACCGCGGGCCTCAGCGACGCCATCATCCAGGCCGTTGCCGACGGCCGCCGTCCCGAGGGGCTGAGCGAGGGGATGGAGATCGTCTACGACTTCAGCAACGAGCTGAACGACTTTCACAGCGTGACCGACCGCACGTACGCGCGCATGGTGGGCAAGTACGGCGAGCAGGGGATGATGGATCTGGTCGGCCTGAACGGCTACTACTCGATGATTTCGATGGTGCTCAACGTGGGACGGACGGCGTTGCCACCGGGAAATTCCCCTGCGCTCAAGCCGTTCCCGAAGTAGGCGGACCCCGGCCGGGATCCGGGATTCGGGATCCGGGATCCGCGTCCGGGCCCGTGCTCTCGAACTCGAGCCGCGGCTCGAGGACCTCTATCGCACGTTCGACCACGTCGGCGCCGCGTCCGATCCGGTCCACATCGTCCGGCGCTATGCCGCGCCGGACGATCGCGAGGTCGTCGGCTTCTGCGCGTCCGCGCTCGCCTTCGGCCGCGTCGCCAGCGTGCTCCAGTCCATCGAATCGCTGCTCGCCGTCATGGGTCCGCACCCGGCGGCGTTCGTCCGCTCGTTCGATCCGGCTCGCCACCGGGCCCCGATCGACCCGCTGGTGCATCGCTGGATCCGCGGACGCGATCTCGTGGCGCTGCTGCTCGTCCTCCAGCGGATGCTGCGCGAGGCCGGGACCATCGAGCGGTTCTTCGTCGCGGGCGACGACCCCGCCGCGCCGGACATCGCACCCGCGCTCGATGCGTTCTCGGTGCGCGCGCTCCAGACGGACCTGGCCCCCGCATACGGCCGTGTTCCGAAGCGGCCGGGGGTCTGTTATTTCTTCCCGCGTCCGTCGAAGGGAAGCGCCTGCAAGCGGCTCAATCTCTTTCTGCGATGGATGGTTCGCCGCGACGCCATCGATCTTGGAACGTGGACACTGGTGTCCCCGTCCCGGCTCATCATTCCGCTCGACACCCATGTCGTCCGCCTCGGCCGCTGTCTCCGCTTGACGCGGTATTCGACGCCGGGATGGCGGATGGCGGCCGAAATCACTGCGTCGCTCCGCTCGATCGAACCCGCTGATCCGGTCCGGTACGATTTTTCGTTATGTCATGTGGGGATGATGAAGGCCTGCGGATATGGAAGAGCGCAGGGCGATCGTCAATGCCCGCTTCGCGGAATTTGCCGTCCACAATCCGGCGCGCGGAAATAGGGACGGAATGACTATTGAAGGGCTGCTGACAATCCAGCGTTTACGGGCCTGGGATGCGTGTACGGATTACAAGGACACTGACAGGCAGTATTGACGGGATACAGCTGTCGCGGCTGTCGAAGGGACAGGTGTACGACGTGAACACCTCCCTCGCCTGTTACCTGCTTTCGGAGGAGATGGCCGAGCCCGCGTCGAGCGACGAGCCGACATCAGTCCTCCCCGTCGAAAAGAAGCTGTTCGGCCAGCCCGCCGCGCCGCGCCCCGGGTTCGTGTTTCCCCGTTCACTCGCCGCCGATCGAAGCGGTAGCCAGAAGCGCCGGAAGAAGCCCGAAAGTTAGGAAGGAATCCCCATGCGATCCATTGCGGTCTCACTCGTCGTGTCGTTGCTCGGCGCCGTCGCCCCGGCGCTGGCCCAGTCGGCCAGCGACGCGGCCAGGGAAGTCCGCATCAGCGGCTGCGTCCAGTGGGAGAAGGACTACCGGAAGGAGCGCAGCGAAGGCCGCGGAGGCGCGCTCGGCACGGGCCTCGGCGTCGGCAACGAGTTCGTAGTGACGATGGTCAAGCCCGAGGGCGGGAGGAAGGCGACCGCCTACAGCATCACCGGCGATCGCGAGAAGGAGCTCGGCCGCCGGATCGGTCAGCAGATCGAAGTCATTGGTGTGATCGAGGACGAGGGCAAGCCCGACGCCGACCGCTTCGGCGACCTGCCGCGCATCAGGATGACGGCGTGGGTGCCGATCAAGGACTCGTGTCCTGCGCAGTAGCAAATCCCGGCGCTATTTGGGATTTTTTTGAAGCTCCCAGAGCTTCATGAACTTCAGGCCGACCGACCACGCGTTCATCAACGAGATCGTCAACCCCGCGCTGCCGTCGAGAAATCCCCTCCTCAGGATGTAATTGCGAAGGAATGCCGCGGGCGGATGCACCAGGATTTCGATGGGGCCCGTCCGCCTGCCCGCTTCGTACATCTGCCGTGCCGCCAGCGTTGAATACTGATTGATTCGCTCGATCTGATCGCGCAGATCGGCGAACGAGTAGTGCTCGAGGTCGTGCTTCAGCCGGCCAGATGGTCCGTCGACGCTGACCGACTCGTGCACGTAGCGACCATGCCACCGCGCGAAGCGGCGATCGTAGAGCCGCGTCTGGTAGTCCGGATAGAAGTCCGTCGTTCGAATCCAGCGGCCCAGGTGGAAGGTCACTCGCGGCACCCGGTAGCCGTGATACGGCGGCTCTCCGGCGAGTACGCCCCTGACCTCGCCGGCGAGCGCCACCGGGATCCGTTCGTCGGCGTCGAGCGACAGGATCCAGTCGTGGCTCGCCTGTCCCGCGGCGAAATTCTTCTGGTCGACGTATCCGGTCCACGCGCGTGTCAGCACGCGCGCGCCCCTGGTGCGGGCGATGCCGGCCGTCTCGTCGCTGCTGCCGGAATCGACGACGAGGATTTCGTCGGCGAAGGCGGCGGAATCGATGGCCGCGCCGATGTGCGCGGCCTCGTTCAGCGTGATGATGGTGACCGTCAGCGGCGGCATCAATTCATCTACTGAGGTGCTCCCGAGGTCACCGTCGTGCCCCCCGAAATCGCAGTCGTCGGCGTCACGCCGACACCCACGGTGGCGGCCGTCGCGGTCGACGCGGTTCCCACGCCGGCGCCTACGACGGGCGCGCGTTGCACCGTTTCGAGATCCACGACCGAGCGGTTGTAATCGAGGATGGCGCTCAACTCGTTGTTGCGCGCCTGCGCGAGGTCGCGCTGCGCCTGGAACACGATGAAGTTGGTGGACGTGCCGGCCGCCAGCTTCTTCTGCTCGGCATCGAGGCGCTGCTCGCCGAGAGAGCGGGACGCGCCCGTGCTCGCCACCCGCTTCGCGTTGGTCGTCACCTGACGGGCGACGTTGCGCACCTGCGTGACGACCTGCAGCTCCGCGTTCTTCAGCTGCGTCACCGCCTGGCTGCCCTGGAGCTGCGCGCGAGCCAGGCTGGCCTCCTGCTGGCTGTGCCCGACCGGGTAGCTGATGTTCAGCGCGAGCGTCCAGTTCGGGAACTGATTGCCGAACAGGTCGCCGAGCACCGACCCGAAGCTGCGCTGCGTTTCCCCGATGATCGGGCCTGGAAAGCCGGTCCCGCGCACGAACTGGGTGCCACCGAGCCCCGTCAGGCCGTAGTCGAAGCTCGCGGTGACGTCTGGCAGCATCTGGTTGCGGAAGTACCGGATGTTGACGTCGTTTTCCTCGAGCGACTTGCGCGCCTGCAGGAGGTCGGTTCGCATCTGCAGCGCGTTACTCACGGCGGCATTGACGTCCACGGTCACCGGCTGAAACGCCGGCAGATCCGTAGGCTCGATTTGCGTGGTCCAGAAATCGGGCGACGACTGGTTGAAGACGAGCGCGCGCAGCGCGTCCTGCGCGGTGTCAATCTGCGCCTGCGCGACGATCACCCCCTCGTCGCGCGTGGCCACCTCGGCTTCCGCCTCGACGGCGTCGATGGGCGGCACGGTGCCGATCTGGATACGCGCGTTGGTCTCGCGCAGCGACTCGCGCGCCAGGTCGAGCGACTGCTGCTGGACGGCCAGCGAGGCATTGGCGTACGCCAGGTCCCAGTACGCATTGCGCACCGCCCGTGACGTCGTCGCCACGGTCTGCTCGAACTGGACGTCGGAGATCTCGCGGTTCTTCTCGCTCAGGATGACCTGCTGCCGCAGGTTGTCCATGCCGAAGTTGCGCAGCAGCGGCTGCCGGATGTTGAGCGAGAGCGACGACTGCAGCTGTGGCGAGAAGTTCGAGAAGATGTTCGTCGTCGTCGAGCGCGTGCTGTCCCACCCGACGCTGTAGCTGCCGCCCCACGGTGTCTGCTGCAGGAGGCCGACGTTGCTCGCGAGACGTCCGGCCGTCGTCTTGTCCACGCCGGTCGTGGCGCCCGACAGGAAACTGTTGTTCGGGGTCGCGGCGCTCGATCCCTGGACCGTCGTGTTGAAGGTCGGCACCCAGGCCGACCGCGCGAGCGCGACGGAGAGGTCCTGGAGCTGGGGATTGATGCGTGCGATCTGCACCCCCAGGTTGTTGTCGAGCGCGAGCCTCACCGCCTCGTCAATCGTGAGCCTGCGCACCTGGTCGCCGGGCGCCGAGGCGAGTGGCGCCGAAGGCGTCCGCGTCGTCTGCGCGTGCGCGGTGCCGATCGCGGAGAGGATCCCGATGACGAGAGCCGTGACTGTGAGTGTCGTTCGCATTGCCGTACTCCGTACCTCGTTCCTGCAACCTGACACCTGCAACCTGACACCTGATACCTGCTACCTGACACCTGACTGTGACCTCTCCCGCGTGGCAGATCTATGAACGTATGATGACATTGTGTCTACGGATCCCGTGCTCGATCGGTTTCGACGCGTCGGCGCGCTGCTCGAAGGGCATTTCCGGCTGACGTCGGGACTGCACAGCCCCGGTTACCTGCAATGCGCGCTCGTGCTGCAGCATCCGGCGGAAGCGGAAGCCTGCGGCGTCGCGATCGCCGACCGTGTCCGTTCGCTCGGGGCGGGCGTCGTGCTCTCGCCGGCGCTCGGCGGCATCGTCATCGGGCAGGAAGTGGGGCGCGCGCTCGGCGTTCGCGCCATCTTCGCGGAGCGGCAGGACGGGAAGTTGACGCTGCGGCGCGGTTTTTCGCTCGAGCCGGGCGAGAAAGTGCTCGTCGTCGAGGACGTCGTGACGACCGGCGGCTCGACGCAGGAGACAATCGACGTGGCGCGCGCGGCAGGGGCAACCGTGGTCGGCGCGGCCGCCATCATCGACCGCAGCGGCGGCCGGCAGCGGATCGACGTCCCCTTTCACGCGCTCGCCACGATGGCGTTACCCACCTACGAGGCCGACGCATGCCCGCTGTGCGCGGAAGGGAAGCCGGTGGTGAAGCCCGGCTCCCGGGGATAACCACGAAGGCGCGCTTCGCGCGCGAACGCGGAGCTCACGAAGACCATTAAAGTACTTGGCGTGGTTGAAGGACCTGCGTGAGGCGCACCCTGAAGATCACCCTCGCCTACGACGGCACGCGCTTCGTCGGCTGGCAGCGCCAGGCCGAGGGCGAGTCGATACAGGGGCTGCTCGAAGACGCCCTCGCGAAGTTCGAAGGCGGTCCCGTGACGGCGCACGGCGCGGGACGGACCGATGCCGGCGTCCACGCGCGTGGCCAGGTCGCCAGTGCTGCCGTCAGCTTCCCGCACCCGGTCGACACGCTGGTTCGTGCGCTCAACGCCCAGCTGCCGGAAGACATCCGC
This sequence comes from Vicinamibacterales bacterium, assembly GCA_035635535.1. Classification (GTDB taxonomy): domain Bacteria; phylum Acidobacteriota; class Vicinamibacteria; order Vicinamibacterales; family UBA2999; genus Gp6-AA40. Next base: position 30,530 of record DASQAX010000539.1, read on the forward strand.
GTGCTCGAGGTCGCCGACGCACCGGCCGATTTCCATGCCCGGTTCAACGCGCGCTCGAAGACGTATCGCTACCAGCTACGGGCTGGCAGCGTCGGCGATCCGTTCACGCGCGCGTTCGTATGGCAGCTCGCCGAACGGCTCGACGTGGCCGCGATGCGCGAGGCCGCGGCGAAGCTGATCGGCACCCACGATTTCGCCGCGTTTCAGAGCGCCGGGACCGAAACGAGCACCACCATTCGGACGATCACCCGGTCCGACATCGTCCTCGGCGGCGCGGACGTCCTCGGCGGCGCGGACGCTTCGGGTCCGCGAACGACGGATTCGCGAGCCCTGATGGCCTACGAGATCGCCGGCGACGGCTTCCTGCGGCACATGGTGCGCGCGATCGTCGGCACGCTGGTCGAGATTGGGCGCGGATGGCGCCCGCCCGCTTCCATGGCGCAACTGGTGGACGGCGGCACGCGCGCGGAGGCCGGCGCGACCGCGCCGCCGCACGGGTTGTGCCTCGTGCGCGTGGACTATGATTGAGCGGTCAGTGTCCAGGGACGATCTCCTATCGTGGATTCCGCCGGCCCACCCCGACGAAATGCTGGTCGGGCAGGTCAACTTCGAGAGGCTCCCCGAGCACATCGCCATCATCATGGACGGCAATGGCCGCTGGGCGGCGCAGCGCCACCTGCCGCGCGTCGAGGGACACCGCGCGGGCATCGACGCGGTCCGCGATACGGTTGAAACCGCCGCGCGGCTCGGCATCAAGGTGCTGACGCTCTACGCGTTCTCGATCGAGAACTGGAAGCGCCCGGCCGCCGAGATCAGCACGCTGATGATGCTGCTGAAGCGGTACCTCCGCTCCGAGCTGAAGACGCTGCTCACCAACGACATCAGGTTCCACGTCATCGGGCGCATGGACGATCTCGCCGACGACGTCCAGGACGAGCTGCGCGCGGCGATGGACCGCACGGCGAACGACACCGGCATGCTCTTCAACATCGCGCTCAACTACGGCGGGCGCGCGGAGATCGTCGATGCGGCGCGGCGCGCGATCGAGGCGGGGGTGCGTCCCGAAGACCTCGACGAGCAGCGCTTCGCGAGCTTCCTGTATACGGCGGGGCAGCCGGACCCCGACCTGCTGATTCGCACGAGCGGCGAGATGCGCGTCAGCAACTACCTGCTCTGGCAGATCGCGTACGCGGAGATCTACGTCACCGAGACGCTCTGGCCCGACTTCCGCCGCCGTCATCTGCTGGAGGCCGTGCTCGCCTATCAGAAGCGCGAGCGCCGCTACGGCGGCATTACCGTCGCTCGCGCGAGATGACCCCTCGATTAGCACTCGGGGTCATCCCGAGCATGGTCGAGGGATGACCCGCGTCATCAGCGGCGTCCTCCTCGCCGCCGGGGCGGTTGCCGCCATCGTGTTTCTTCCCTTCATCGCGCTGCGAATCCTGGCCTGCCTGGTCGCCGGCCTTGCCGCAGACGAGTACGTGCGCATCACCTCGCCGAAGTCCCGCTCGCCCCTGCGGTGGGTCGTCATCGCCGTGGTCGTCTATACGTGCTGGTGGTCAGCCGTGCCGGCGCCGCTCAGCATCGTGCTGCTCGCCATCATCGTCATCGTGTGGCTCGCGTATGCGGTGCTGCGGGAAGGCTGGACGATTCACGAGGCCGGGGTGGACCTCGTTGCGCCCATTTACATAGGGGCGCCGCTGGGGATGCTCGTCGCGCTGCAGATGCTCGCGGGACCGAAGGCGACCCTCCTGCTGATGGCGACGATCGTGGTGAGCGATTCCGCGCAGTACTACACGGGACGCGCGTTCGGCCGCCGTCCGCTGGCGCCGGCGATCAGTCCGAAGAAGACCGTGGAGGGCGCGATCGGCGGCGTCGTCTTCGGCGCGTTGTTCATGGCCGTCGCCATGACGTTCGTCTTTCCACTGACGCCCATCGTCGTCCGGGTCCTCCTCGGGCTCGTGATCGTCTTCCTCGGCATCGCGGGCGACCTGTTCGAATCGCGGTTGAAGCGGGTCGCCGGGCTGAAGGACAGCTCGACGCTGATTCCCGGCCACGGCGGCGTGCTCGATCGCATCGACGCGCTGCTGTTCGCGATTCCGGTGTTCTATTTCATGGTGCTGCAGGGGCGCGTGGCGTGAAGCACCTCGCCATCCTCGGATCGACCGGATCGATCGGCCAGAGCGCGCTCGCCGTCGTGGACGCGCATCCCGATCGGCTTCGCGTGGCGGCGCTCGCCGCCGGCGACAACGCGGCGCTGCTCGCGGAACAGGTTGCCCGCTATTGTCCCGACATCGTCGGCATGGCGACCCCCGACGGCGCCGACCGCCTGAAACAGGCCTGCGGATCGCAGGCGGTCACCATCGTCAGCGGCCCGGACGGACTGGTCGCCGTTGCCACGCATCCCGCCGTCGACATCGTGCTCTGCGCCTCGTCCGGCACTGCGGGTCTCGAAGCAGTGCTCGCCGCCATCGAGAGCGGCAAGACCGTCGCGCTCGCGAACAAGGAAATCCTCGTGATGGCGGGACAACTGGTCACCGATGCCGCGCGGCGCCGCGGCGTGGCGATTCTGCCGGTGGACAGCGAGCACAATGCCATCCACCAGTGCCTGCACGGCCGCGATCGGCGGGAGATCCGGCGGCTGATCCTGACGGCGTCCGGCGGCCCGTTTCGCGAGCTCAGCGCCGAAGCGCTCGACGGCGTGAACGCCGAGGCGGCGCTGCGGCATCCGACCTGGCGGATGGGGCGGAAGATCACCATCGATTCCGCGACGCTGATGAACAAGGGCCTCGAGGTGATCGAGGCACACTGGCTCTTCGGTGTGTCCGCGGACCAGATCGACGTCGTGATCCATCCGCAATCGATCGTTCACTCGCTGGTGGAGCTGATCGACGGCTCGGTGATCGCCCAGCTGGCCGTCACGGACATGCGCCTGCCGATCCAGTACGCCTGTTCCTACCCCGAGCGGTGGGAAGCGCGGTCGCTGCCGACGCTCGATTTGCTACACGCCGGGCACCTGGATTTTCACGCCCCTGCACGCGACCGCTTTCCATGCCTGGACCTCGCGTATCGCGCCCTCCGTGCCGGCGGCACCCTTCCGGTCGTGCTGAACGCGGCCAACGAGGTCGCCGTCGAACATTTTCTCGACGGGAAGCTCGGCTTTACCGCCATCCCGCGCGTCATACAGGAAACGATGGATGCGCACGACAGTGAAGAGGTGACGACCCTAGACGTGGTACGACGCGTGGATGGATGGTCGCGGGAGTGCGCCCGGCATAGAGCCGAGGCGCTAGAATTGAACGCGTGACGACAATCCTGGCGTTTCTGTTCGTGCTCGGAGTGCTCGTTTTCGTACACGAGCTCGGACACTTCGTGGCCGCCCGCCGCATCGGCGTCCGCGTGCTCACGTTTTCACTGGGGTTCGGCCCCAAGCTCGTGTCGACGCGCCGCGGAGACACCGAATACGCCATCAGCGCGATCCCGCTCGGTGGCTACGTGAAAATGGCGGGCGAAAGCGTGGACGACCCGCGCAGCGGCGCGCCAGACGAATTCCTGTCGAAAACGAAATGGCAGCGGTTCCAGGTGCTCATCATGGGCCCCGTGATGAACATCATGCTCGCCGTCATCGTCATGGCCGTGGTCCTCGCGCAGGGCGCCGAGGTCCCCGCGTGGCACGATCAGCCGCCGGTCATCGGCACGGTGAAGGCCGGCTCGCCGGCCGAAAAGGCGGGCCTCCGCCGCGGGGACCGCGTCCTTGCGATCGCGGATACCAAGGTGGACACCTGGGACAAGTTCAATCTCGAGATCGGCACGCGGCCGAACCGCGAAGTCGAGCTCTCGTACCTGCGCGATGGCCGGACCGAATCGACGTCGCTTCGCTCGTCGGCCGAAGGCAAGTACGAGATCGGTGACATCGGCGTGCTGCCAGATGCGACGCCCATGGTGACGTCGCTCATCAAAGGAGACGTCGCTGAGAAAGCCGGCTTGAAGCCAGGCGACCTGATGCTCGCGGTCAACGGCGAGCCGATGCTTCAGCCCACGCAGCTCCGGGAAGCGATCTCGCGCAACGCGGGGAAGGAGACCGACATCCTCGTTCGCCGCAACGGCCAGGAGCAGCACATCACCGTCACGCCGGCCAGGCGCGGCGACGGCGGCATGATCGGCATCTTCTTCGGCGAACAGATGAAGTCGTTCACGCCGGGCCCGTTCGAGGCGCTCAAGCTCAGCGTGGCGAAGAACATCGAGTTCGGCGGCCTCATCTTCAAGACGCTCGGCGGCCTGTTTGTCGGCACCACCTCCCCCAGACAGCTCATGGGGCCGGTGGCCATTGCTCAGCTGTCGGGTGAGTCTGCCGCCGCGGGCTGGATTCCGCTCCTCACGTTGATGGCGTCCATCAGCCTCAACCTCGGGCTGCTGAACCTCATGCCTATTCCCGTCCTCGATGGCGGACACATCACCATCATGGCCCTCGAAGGCATCGCCCGGCGCGACTTCAGCGTGCAGGTAAAGGAGAAGATGCTTCTGGCCGGGTTTGTGCTGATCTTGCTCCTCATGGTCACCGTGATCTACAACGACCTCACGCGCATCAGCTGGATCGAGCGGCTGATGCCGTGGAGAAATTAGCCGAGGAGGACAACCAGATGTTTCGCATTCAACGGGTCGCGATGGCGGCCCTGGTTGCTGCGGCGCTTGCGGCGCCCGCGGTCGCGCAGCAGAACTATTCGCAGGTCACCCAGACCGACATCCAGCGCCTGCAGGACAGCGTGTTCCAGGCGGGCTCCGACGTGCAGCAGCTGAAGAGCCGTGACACCGCTCGCGCGTCGCAGCTGCAGACGCAGCTCGACGACCTGCGCGACGAAGTGATCTACCTGAAGGTGAAGCTGCGCAAGGAAGGATCGCTGCAGCGCAGCGAGTACGCGGGCGTGCGGGACCGGCTCGACGACCTGCGCTCGCAGGCCACCAACTACACGACGAACTACACGCCGTCCGCCGGCGGCAACGCGAGCGCCGCGACGGGCACGACCGGCAACACCACATATCGCCCGTCCACGGGGTCTGCCGCGACCGGTTCCCAGTCGTCCTCGACGACGCGCAACACGGCGCCGTCGCAGAGCACCGCGGCCGGGCGCGAGGTGGAAGTGCCGTCCGGCACCGAGATGGACGTGCGCCTCACCAACACGCTGAACTCGGGGATTGCGCAGGTCGAGGATCGATTCGAGGGGACGACGCTCGTTGACTTGAACATCAACGGACGGACGGTCATCCCCGCGGGCTCGGTCATGCGCGGCGTCGTGACCTCCGTCGATCCCGCGACGCGGACCAACCGCACCGCGAAGATGACGGTCAGCTTCGACCAGGTGACGGTCAACGGCCGCGCCTACCCGATTCGCGGCACGGTGACGCAGGCCATCCAGGGTGAAGGCATCAAGGGCGAGGCCGGCAAGATCGCGACCGGCGCCGGCGTCGGCGCGGTGCTCGGCGGCATCCTCGGCGGCGTGAAGGGCGCCATCCTCGGGACCGTCATCGGCGGCGGCGGCATCACGGCCGCCACCGAGGGGAAGGAAGTCGAGCTGCCGCAGGGCACGGTGCTGCGCGTCCGGCTCGATTCCCCCGTCGGGGTCCAGGCGCGGTAGGTAGCCACAAAGATCACGAAGAGGTTGAGCCACTAAGAGCACGAAGAGCACGAAGTTAAAAGAGCACAAAGAGAAGAAAATTCTTTGTGCTCTTTTTCTTTGTGTCCTTTGTGTCCTTTGTGGCTAGTTTTTCTTTGTGATCTTTGTGGCGATCAGGCCGGCGTGCGCCGCGGGATCCTGATGCGTCGGGTTCCGGTTCGCCTCCTCCGACTTCCCGAGTGGAATGCTCAGGTTCTTCCATCCCTCGCCGCGGAACGCCTTCGCGAGAAACACCAGTTGACCGACGTGATAGCAGATGTGCGCGAGCGAACGGTGCAGCGCCTCGTGCACGGCGAACGACTGGCCGCGAATGGCGACCGTCTGCTGAACGTGGTCGTCGGTCAGGCCGCTCAGCGCGTCGAAGAGCGCGTCCCATCCGCCGTTCCACTTCGCCAGCACCTCTTCACGCGTCACGGCGCGGGCGGTGAATTCCTCGTCGCGGTGCCGCCAGGGCTTCTCGCCGTCGGCGGTCAGGAAATCGGTGAACCGCGAGCGCAGGTTCCCGCCGATGTGCCACACGAGCATCGCCGCCGAGTTGCCGCCGCGTCCGTCGGCCGTTGCGAGCTCGTGGTCCTCGAGCTGCGCGAGCGCCGCGTCGCCGAGCGCCTTGTAGCGTCGGAATTCACCGGCGATCGAGGAAACCACGGAGCTCACGAAGACGAATTAAACCACGAAGAACAGGAAGATCACGAAGCACTTCGTTTAAATCGCGTCGGCGCGCTTCGTTACCCTGATCGAGACAAGTCTATGCGTTGCGTCGAACGTGTAGACCGCACTGACCCAGACCTGAAAGACAACACCCGGATAGACACTTACGACACCGTCGACTTCGGTTGTTGATAACCGGCGAATAACGATATTCGGGTCGCGTCCCAGCGCGTGCGCTTGACCCTCCAGCCAGCTGACAACGCGCGGTTCGGGTGTTCCGACGGGTGTTTGCTGCAACAGGAATTGTTCGATGACGCTCGGCTCCTGCCACCAGACATTGGACTTTCGTTCGCGCGCAATGCGCGTCACCTCTTGTTGGAAAAGGCCTGCGGCGAAAATAGGGATTGCAGCCGCAACGATCATGGCTGCTTGCAAGTCCCGCCGACCCTTCAGTTTGATCACAACTCCGAGTGAAATGATGCCCGCGCCGAATGCTACTAACCAAAGGACGTTGGCGGTTGCGGCTTCGCGATCGAGCGGCGTCTCGAGCATGATGACGACGGCGATGAAACCTGCTACGAAGACGATGAACAGAGCCGCGGCGACGAGTTTCAGCGAGCGCGCGAGCCACAGATTCATTCTTCGCGTCCTTCGCGCGCTTCGTGGTTGTCTTCGTCTTCGTGTGCTTCGTGAATGCGGGCGAAGCCCGCCTTCGTGGTCATCCCCGCGCGACGTCTTTCATTGCGCCGTGGGCCGCCGCGACGGTCTTCTTCACATCGCGGTCGCTGTGCGCCGCGGAGAGGAACCAGGCTTCGAA
>DASQAX010000540.1:0-7891 GCA_035635535.1 Vicinamibacterales bacterium
TCAGCGCGGGCACACGGCCCGAGGTCGTCGTGCGCGGACTGAAGAGCGCCGACGATCCCATCTGGGTGCCGAACGTCGGGCTCCTGTTTACCGAGTCGCAGGCAAACCGCGTCGTCCGGCTCGGTGACGACGATCAGGTGAGCACGTTCGTCGGCGACCTCCATGGCCCGCTCGGGATGACGGTCGACGCGCAGGGACGATTGATCTCGCTGCAGTCGCAGGCCGGATATGCGGGCCCGCGCGTGATCTGGCCGACGGGCAAGGAGACGGTTCTTGCCGATACATTCGAGGGTCGCCCGTTCGGCAGGCCGAACGACATCGTTGCCGATCGCAAAGGCGGCGTCTATTTCAGCGACCTTCCACAAGGGCCAGCACCTCCCGGTCGGATGGCGCCGGCGGTGTATTACGTCCCGCCGGGCGGCGCGCCGATACGAGTTGCCAATGACATCGCGCGCCCGAACGGGGTGCAATTGAGCCGCGACGAGAAGACGCTCTACGTCAACGACACCGGTGGCATTCACGCGTACGCGTTCGACGTGCTTCCCGACGGCCGGCTGGCGAATCGGCGTGTGTTTGCCACCTACGTCGGCCGGGATCGGAGCATTTCCGCGGATGCGGATCCTGTCTCCAGCGCGGATGGTCTTGCCATCGACGACGACGGCCGCGTCTACGCGTTGACCGAGGCCGGCATCGAGGTGGTGAGCTCGAGCGGCGAGCATCTCGGCGTCATTCCGGTCTGGTGCATCACGCGGCGATGTCAGAATCTCGCGTTCGGCGGCGGCGACAAGCGAACGTTGTACGTTGCCGGCGGCGGCACGCTGCTTCGCATCCAGATGCGTGCGCGCGGCTTCACCGGTCGCGCGAAATAGGGAGAGCCGAAGGGACCGCAGCATGGTGGAACACAAGAGGAGCCGTATCACCCGGCGCCGCATGCTCGAAAGCGGCGCCGGCCTGGTCGCCGCCGCGGCGCTGCCTCCACCGAGTACTGCCGCTGCGCAAGCTGCGCGCGAAACGAACGCCGGGACACCGGATCTCACAGGGCGCGTCGCGCGCTACATGGCCAACGCACGTCAGCAGCCGCTTCCGCCGGAGGTCCTGCGGGAGACCCGGCATCGCGTGCTCGACACGGTCGCGGCCATCGTCTCGGGCTCGCGGCTCAAGCCGGGTGAGATGGCGATTCGGTTCGTCGAATCGCAGGGTGGCACGCCGGAAGCCTCGGTGCTCACGACGCGCCTCCGCACGTCGGCGATCAATGCGGCGCTGGTCAACGCGATGTTCGCGCACGCCGACGAGACCGACGACTTCGAGCCGGTGACGAAGGCGCACCCCGGCTGCGCGACAGTACCGGCCGCGCTGGCGGTCGGCGAGCGCGAGAACCGTTCAGGCCAGGACCTGCTTCGCGCGGTCGCGCTCGGCTACGACCTGGGCTGCCGGTGGCTGATGGCGCTCGGCCCCAACCACGTGCGCGCCACGCATCGCAGCGCCGAGGGCGTGAGCGCGACGATGGGCGCCGCGGCCGCGGCGGCGTCGATGGCGCAGCTCGACGAACGCGGGATGCGCTACGCGCTGTCGTACGCCGCGCAGCAGGTCTCCGGCATCTGGAGCTGGGAACGCGACGTCGAACACGTCGAGAAGGCGTTCGACTTCGCCGGGATGGGCGCGCGCAACGGCGTCACCGCGGCGCTGATGGCGCAGGCGGGGTTCAGCGGCGTGCCCGACGTGCTCGAAGGCGAGCACAACGCGCTCGAGGCCCATTCGGCGCAGCCGCATCCTGAAGAGATGGCCGCGGACCTTGGCCGGCGCTTCTATGTGACCGAGACGGCGATCAAGACGTTTTCGGTTGGGTATCCCATCCAGTCGGCGCTCGACGCGCTGCTGACGCTTCGCCGCGATCACGGCCTCACGCCCGCCAACGTCGATCGCGTCATCGCGCGCCTCCCGCAAGACGGCGCCGGCATCGTCAACGACAGCGCGATGCCCGACGTGAACCTCCAGTACCTGGTGGCCGTCGCGCTGATCGACGGAGCCGTGTCGTTCGACGCGAGCCATTCGTTCGATCGCATGAAGGATCCGCAGGTGCTCGCCGTGAAGCAGCGTGTGGAGCTGGTCGGCGATCGCTCGCTGATGGACCCCGCGGCGCCGCGAAGCGCGAACGTCGAGGTCCGCCTCCGCGACGGCCGCACGGTCAGCCACTTCACGCGCTTCGCGCCAGGCACGAAGGAAAGCCCGCTCTCCACCGAAGGCGTCGCCGCCAAGGCACGGAGCCTCATCGCTCCCGTGCTCGGCGACGAGCGCTGCGAAGCGGTGATCCGGCGCATCAACATGCTGGAAACCCTCTCGAGCGTGCGCGACCTCGTCGCGCTGCTGACGGCCGTGTGAGAGTGAACGAGCCGCACACGAGACCGCTCATACGATAGGACATCGAGGAAGCGGAAGTGCGACTACTCGAGCGCGTGCGTGGCCGACCCGAGTGGATGTTCTTCGCGGCGCTCCCGAAGGCCAACGGCCCTCTCGCGTTCACATGGTGGACGGTGGTGCTGCTCCATGGCCTGCTGCCCGCACTCTTCGCCGTTGCGATGGGCCTCCTCGTCGGGGCCGTTCAGCGTGGCGACAGCCTGACCGCCCCGCTGGGTCTCGTCGGCATCACCTTCATCCTGTTGCAAGTGCTGGCGCCGATTCGGACCGCGATCAGCCACAACCTCGGCGATCGCACCGCGGCGTTCCTGTACGACCGTCTGACCGAGGCCTGCGTCCGCCCGCAGGGGCTGGCACACCTCGAGGACGCGGCGCTCACCGCCGACCTCACGGCGGCGCGCGACTTCGACCTCGGCATGACAGGGCCGCCGTTGTCGTACTCGATGGACTTTATCGCCGGGGGGCTCGTCGAAATGATCGGCGGCCTCGCGTCGGCGGCGGTGCTGTTCGGCTTTGCGTGGTGGGCGCCGATCGTTCTCGCCGGCGCATGGCTCGCCACGCATTGGCTGCTGCGCGAGAGCGGAGTCTGGCGCGATCGCAACACTGACGAAGTGCGGAGCGCCCAGCGCGATGCCCACTACGCATACCGCCTGGCCGTCGATCCTCCCGCCAGCAAGGAACTGCGCCTGTTCGGGCTGGTCGGCTGGACGATCGGCCGGTTCATCGCCCGACGCACGCGATTGCACCAGCTGCAGTACGAAGCGACACGGCTGCGCGAGCGTCCGCTCGCATGGAGCCTGCTCCTCGTCGCGTCTGCCAACGTCATCGTGCTCTGGTTGCTGGCGTCGGCCGCCGCGGACGGCCGCATCGACCTTGGCCGCCTCGTCATGTACGCGCAGTGCGCGGTCTGGACCTCGGCGATCGCGTTTGGCGGACTCAACTGGGCGATGGATGGAGCGTCGGCGCCCGTTGCGGCCATCCGGCGTCTGGAGCCGGCGATGGCGTCCGCCGGTCAGCTCGTCTCCGGACGAACGCCAGCGTCCGGGCTGCCGGCGCGCGAGATTCGCTTCCGAAACGTCACGTTCGGGTATCCCGGCGGCGCCACGGTGCTCGACGGCTTCGACCTCAGCATTCCAGCCGGATCCTCGCTCGCCATCGTCGGACAGAACGGCGCGGGAAAGACGACGCTGGCCAAGCTGCTGTGCCGGCTGTACGACCCGCAAGGCGGAGCGATCGAGGTGGACGGCGTAGACGTTCGCGATCTTGACGTGACCGAGTGGCGGGCGAACCTTGCCGCGGTCTTCCAGGATTTCCTCCGCCTCGAACTGCCGCTGCGGGACAACATCGCTCCCGGCGGAGCGCCGGACGCTGTCGTGCTCCAGGCGCTCGAGGCGGCCGGGGCGGGGACGCTTGCGCATCTGGACACGATTCTGGCTCGCGGCTACGAGGGTGGGACCGATCTTTCGGGCGGCCAGTGGCAGCGCGTTGCCCTGGCGCGCGCCCTGTCCGCAGTGCGCATGGGCGCGGGAGTGGTGCTGCTGGACGAGCCGACCGCGCAGCTCGATGTTCGCGGTGAGGCGGAGATCTTCGAGCGGCTCCTCGCCGCAACGCGCCGCTGCACGACCATCCTCATCTCGCACCGCTTTTCGACCGTCCGCCATGCCGATCGGATCTGCGTGCTCGAGAAGGGGAAGGTCGTCGAGCTCGGCACGCACGAGGAGCTGATGGCGCTCGACGGCCGCTATCGAACGATGTTCGACCTGCAGGCGCAGCGCTTCACCAGCGAAGACGAGGAAGGGAAACGCTATGACGTCCTCGTCTGACGCGCGCGGAAGGCACGACCCGCTGCCTCCGGCGCTCTCGTCGATGTGGCGCCTGTGCAGGCTGGGCCATCGCCACGAGCCAGGCCTGATCGTCGTCGCGTTTACGCTGTCGCTGCTGGTCGGGCTGCCGGATGCGCTGCTGGCTCTGTGGTTCAAGCTGCTGGGCGAGGGCGTTCTTCAGGGCGACTGGACCCGCGTGCGGGTCGCGGTCCTTGCGCTTGGCCTGTCCGCCACCGCGACGTGGTTCCTCGCGACCGTGAGCACGCGCGTGCAGCGCCGGTTCCGCGACAAGGTGACCATCGCGCTCGAATCGCACGTCGCGACGCTGCTCGCATCCATCGCGACCATCGCGCACCAGGAGCGTCCGGAGTATCTCGATCGCCTTTCCGTGCTGCGCAATCAGGTGTTCATGCTCGATCACATGTACATGTCGCTGTTTGCGACGTGTGGGTGGATCCTGCGGCTCGCCGTCACCATCGCGTTGCTCGTCTCCATCCACCCGGCGCTGGCGCTGCTCGCGGTCTTTGCGGTTCCTCCGGTGTTCACCTCGACGTGGCGGCCCGCCGTCGAGCGTGGTGCGTACGAGCGCGGCGCGTCATCGGGCCGTCTTGCCCGCCACCTGTTCGACGTGGCAACGACGGCTTCGCCCGGCAAAGAGGTACGAGTCACCGGCATCGGCGACCGCCTGGTCAGCCAGCGGCGGCTCGCGTGGGAAGCCGGGAACAGGCCGATCACGGCCGCGCGCTGGACGTCCGCAGGCTGGCACGCGGCAGCGTGGGCGATCTTCGGCTCCGGCTACGTCGGTGCCATCGTGTTCGTCTCGTCCGGCCTTGGTGCCCCGGCCGGCGACGTGCTGCTGACGCTGGCTGCCGGATCGCGCCTCTCGTTCTATGTCGGCGCGACGGTGGGTGAGATCGGATTTCTGCGGGGAATCTGGCTGGACGCCGCACGGCGTCTCGCGTGGCTCGAAGACTATGCCGAATCGCTCGTCGCGGCGGCCGATCAGCCCTCTCCAGTGAGCCTGACTGAAGGGATTCGCTTCGAGCATGTGTCGTTTGCCTATCCAGGCACCGACCGGCTCGCGCTCGACCACATCAATCTCGATCTGCCCGCGGGACGCGTGATCGCGATCGTCGGCGAGAACGGCGCCGGCAAATCGACGCTCGTGAAGCTGCTCGCGAAGCTCTACGCACCGACGAGCGGCCGAATCCTCGTCGATTCGATCGACCTTGCGCGCATCTCGGTTGAGGACTGGCGGGCGCGGCTCGCCGGCGCCTTCCAGGATTTCTTCCGCTTCGAGTTCCGCGCGCGCCAGACCGTCGGAATCGGCGATCTGCCACGTCTCGAGGACGAACCCGCCGTTGTCACCGCTGTCAGCAGGGCAGGGGCTGATGACGTCATCGTCAGGCTGCCCGCGGGGCTCGACACCCAGCTCGGGCCGGCATGGCCTGGCGGTACCGACGTGAGCTTCGGCCAGTGGCAGAAGCTGGCGCTCGCGCGCGGGTTCATGCGCGACCGGCCGCTCGTGCTGGTGCTCGACGAACCGACCGCGGCGCTTGACGCGGAGACCGAGCACGCGCTCTTCGAGCGCTATGCCGCAGCGGTGCGCGACGGCGCGAGCGTCGGCCGGATCACGATCCTGGTGTCACACCGCTTCTCGACCGTGCGGATGGCCGACCTCATCGTTGTCCTGGACGGCGCTCGTGTCGTGGAAACGGGAACGCACGAAGCGCTCATGGCGCGACGCGGACAGTACGCGCAGCTGTACGGCATTCAAGCGGCGGCTTATCGCTAGGGGGGGTGTATTATCGCCCCGGCAGTCAGGAGGTTCTTCGTGCGTGGATGGCCTTCGTGCATCGTCGCGTTCGTCATCGTGATGTCAGCCGCGGCCGGGGCCGCGGCACAGGAGATCGACACGATTCTTGTCAACGGCAAGGTCGTGACCGTCGATCCTCAATCTTCGATTCGGAGCGCGCTCGCCATCCGTGAAGGCCGGATTGCCGCGCTCGGCAGCGATGCGGACATCCGGAAGCTCGCGGGCCCGAGGACGCGCACGATCGATCTGCAGGGACGAACCGTCATTCCCGGCCTGATCGATTCCCACATGCACGCCACACGCGCCGCGCTGAGCTTCAGCACCGAGGTGAACTGGATTGGCGCGACATCGCTGGCCGACGCCCTCAATCGCCTCCGCCTGGCGGCGATGAAAGCCAAACCCGGCGCGTGGCTGATCGTCGTCACGCCGCAGGCGACGCTCGACGCGTTCAAGGAACACCGGCGTCCAATCCAGGCGGAGCTGATCGCCGCCGCGCCGAATAATCCCGTCTACGTGCAGCTGGGGTACGGGTGGGCGATGATGACGCCGCTCGCCCTCAAGGCGTTGAACATCAACAGCCTCGACGGTGTCATCACCAACAACATCATCGAGCTGTTCGATCGGCTGCCGAAGCCCACGTTCGACGAGCAGGTCGAGGGGACCAAGGCCTTCTTCCGTGAGCTCAATCGACTTGGACTCACCGGGGTCGTCGACCCCGGCGGGAACAACGTCACGCCGCGCGAGTACCAGGCGCTCTTCAAGGTCTGGCACGACCGCGACCTCACGCTGCGCGTCGCCTACAGCCTGTGCGGGATGACCGACGGGTCGGAGTTCGCCGAGTATCAGAACTACCTCGCGATGATGCCGCAGGGGTTCGGCGACGAGATGCTCCACTTCAACGGCATCGGCGAGCGAATCACGTGGGCGATGAACGGCATCAACGGGATCCCTCCGGAGGCCGACAAGGCGAAGTACTACGAGATCGTGCGATGGGCCGCCCAGCGTGGCCTTGCGGTGACGATGCACTGGAACACCGAGACGAACGTCGACCACCTGCTCGGCATCTGGGAGCGGGTGAACAAGGAGTTCCCGATCGCGCCGCTGCGGTGGACGATCGCGCACCTCAACGACGCCTCGCCGCAGACGCTGCAGCGCATGAAGGCGCTCGGTGTCGGATGGACGGTGCAGGACGCGATGTACAACACCGGCAGCGACGTGCTCCAGCGCGAGGGTGCCGCGAAAGTCCGTCGTGAACCGCCGGTCGTGACCGGCAACAGGCTCGGTGTGGCCATTGGCGCCGGGACCGACGCGCATCGTGTGTCGACCTACAACCCGTTCACGGTGCTCCAGTGGTTCCTCGACGGCAGGAACGCGAGCGGGACGGCGCTCCGCGCCCCCGAAGAGACGCCGAGCCGGGCGGACGCGCTCCGCTTCTACACGCTGGGCAGCGCGTGGGTGTCGCACGACGAGCGCGTGCGCGGCTCGCTCGAGGTCGGCAAGCTCGCCGATCTGGCCGTGCTGTCGAAGGACTACTTGACGGTGCCCGTCGATCAGATCGGCGGCATCGAATCCATGATGACGATGATCGGCGGCAAGGTCGTCTACGCCGCGGGTCCGTATCAGGCGCTCGACGGTACACACTGAACGGTCGCGTGCAGCGCGGGCAGAGCGGCTGGGAGGGTCGATGGACGCCGTCCTGAGAAGACCCGAACCGCTCGAATGGCAATCGATCGAAGAGTTGTGCGATCGGTGCCTTGGCGGACGGCCATCGCCGGACGTCCTGCGGATGCTCGAGCCGCTGGCGCAGGAGCGAACGGAAGTGCGCGACTTCGTGCGG